>NZ_JAJBZT010000011.1 GCF_020564625.1 Leeia speluncae | reverse complement strand
CAGCATTGATGAAACCATGGCAGTAGAAGACGGCGATGTGGTGATGGTGCCAAAAGGCTACCACCCGGTTTCAGCGCCGTACGGCTACGAAAGTTACTACCTCAATGTGATGGCAGGGCCAAAGCGCCAATGGCACTTCAAGAACGACCCTGCACACGAATGGTTAATCAGCAGCGGTCCAGGGCAACCGAATGCAGTCGCACCCGCACCTATTTTTTTTAAGTAAATACAAATTGTTATACCAGCGGGGGTAACTAGTTACGGTATACCCCTGCAGATTTTCCTTTCTGAACGTAGTAGGAGCCTATATGTCTGGTGAAGAATTGATGCAACAGATGCGGGTGATGGAAAGGATTTCTCTCGCCTATCAAACGTTAAGCCCACAGTTACAACGGGTGGCTGATTATTTAGAGAAAAATCAGCATCACATCTGGCAATTGCGCAATATGGACATCGCCGCCGCTTGTAATGTCACCCCTTCTACGATTGCTCGATTTGCAAATCGATTTGGCTATTCCGGTTTTAGTGAATTGCAAGCCGCATTGGTGAGTGATTTTATAAGTCGTCATGCACAACTCCAAGCGCAAACAACAACGGATGTTGTAACTAACATCACCAATGAAGATGTTTTACAGCGTTTAAAAACAGACATCGACAGCATTCAGCAGATTATTCGAAACGATATTATTGGATTTAGCCGTCTGAAATCCTCCATTTTGCACGCCCATCGTGTGCATGTAATTGGGTTGGGTTGGCTATTTTCAGCAGGCATTTACTTAGAAAACACCTTACTAGATAACGAGATTGATGCGAGTGTGATCAATGGCGCGGGAGGCTTTTTTATTAATGAGCTGCAACGTATTAAAAAAGATGATTTTTTGATTGTGATTGGAGATAGACAAGACCTACAGCTCTTTGATGAACTTATGAAGTTTAATCGATCGATTAAACCGCAAACCGCCTTAATTTCTTCGGATGACCAGCTCAAAAATCCCTTATGGGCAAGTTATAGCGTCATCGTCCCGACAAATAAGCAACCTGCAAAATACAAACGATCCATGATTGCCTATATCGCTTTTCTGAATGCGTTAGTTGAATCACTGCATTAGTCACACATGACACAGATACTAAAAATACGACAACAATAAGTAGGAGAACACAATGCAGATCCGTCACAAATTGATTGTGGTGTTAACCATTTTATTTACATCGTTAATCGTTGTGGGTGGGGCAGGTTTTTTTGTACTAAAAAGCGCTGAAACACGGGTGGAATCAGCGCAAAGTGCTGCATCTATTCGAATTGAAACGTTGTCAGGGTTAAAAGATAAGATCGCAAAAATTCGCACCTATGCTTTTTTACATGCATTTAACTTTGATATGGATGCCAAGGCCACCGTTGAACAAAAGGTGAGTCTACTAGATAAAGAGATTTATGCTGGATTTCAGCTTTACCAAGGTTTATCCAGAGAATCAGACAATGATTTAGTAATGCTGAAAAAGGATATCTCATTATTTGATCAATACAAGTCAGTTAGAGATCAAATGCTAGAGAAATCCAGAAATAATGATAGTTCTTCTGCTCGAGAGATCATTACCAAGGATTTATCACAAGTAGCTGAACAACTGGATCAGACCATTACGACACATATCCAGTTTAACCAAGTAAACCTAAAGCAATCCTACATTGCCATTGCAGAAACTAACCATCAAATCAACCGTGGGTTAGGCATCTTTGTTGGCGTCATTGTGCTGATTTCGTTTGCAATTTCAATTCGAATCTATAAAGAAGTAGGCGGTGGCTTACTAGATATTCAGCAATTTGTCGGCGCCGTTGCCAAGACAAAAGATTTTACGGCGAGACTTCATTTTAAAGGCAAAAATGAGTTTGCTCAGTTAGCAATTACCTTGAATCAGCTTTTTGAAACCTTGCAAGTTAGCTTTAAGCAATTTGCAGATAGCACGACTCAGATGAACCAATCTTCGCAAGTCATGAAGTCTTTTTCTGAACAAGTCGGCGTCTCTGCAAAAGAATCCACCCAAGTTTCGCAAGCAACATTGCAATCTATTCAAAATGTTCAACGCTTGATGGGGGAGGTATCTCTCAAATCTACTCAAGCCGAAGCGGTTGCCAATTCAGCTAGTGCTTATGTCGAAAATTGTAGCAACGTGATTTCTCATACCCTGCAAGACGTTAACAATGTGATTCAATCTGTTAATGAAGTGGGTAGAAGTATTAGTACGTTAGAAAACTATACGAAAGACGTCGATCGTATTGTGCTTGTGATTAAGGAAGTAGCTGAACAAACCAATCTGCTTGCACTTAATGCCGCGATTGAAGCTGCAAGAGCGGGTGAAACGGGGAGGGGATTTGCCGTCGTTGCCGATGAAGTACGCAAATTAGCAGAGCGGACTTCACTCTCCACGATGGAAATTAAAGACACCATTCAAAGCATTAACCAACAAACGTTAGCTGCATCTGGCTACATGAAAAAAGCAGAGGGAAAAATAGCAGAAATCGTCAAAGGTTCGGATGCAGCAATGAATGCTATGTCAGAAATTGATGAGACATCAGAAAAGCTGACTTCTTGTATACATGCCATTGCAGCGGCAGTGAATGTACAAGAAAAAGAGGCCAGCCAAGTGGTTAATCAAGTGGATATTTTATCTACCAATGCCACGCAAACAGAGCGACTAGCGATAGAGAATGTTGAAAAATCCGCTGGTTTAGCCATGTTGGCCGATGATCAGACGAACCGTATTCAACTCTTCAAATATTGAGTGCTTACATAGATGGAGCGTATTTGGTTAGGTTTTTCTTCAGTGCAATTAGTAGATCAACAACAAGTAGACTTTTTATATGTCGTCAATATTCACCACCATACCTGTTTACTGATGCAATGTGTAGATGAACTAGATATTGCCGCCCTTGGCAAGATAATCGAAGGTAAGCAGGTTTTTTTTAAAGATATGGTGAGCCAAACCCAGTACTGTCAATTAATGCAGGCAACAAGAATCTCTTTACCTCCTTTAGCATTAATCGAGGTAAAGCACTATTTTGGGCAGTTTCTAGATCAATACCTGTTCACTCAACACTTTGCCTGTTCGATAGATGGATTCAGGCAAGTGTTGAATAAATTGCGGCATCACTACAATCAACGTTACAGTTGTTTGTAGTTTCCATACTATTTATTGAAATAGTCTGTTTTCCAAAGGTTGGCCGCACAATAGAGTTTGAAATCAATCGGGCTCATCAACTGTTTGGTTTCAATCACTTTATTGGCGTGTAGGACATGTTGCAGGGCGGAAGAAGCTTGCCCATCAGGATCTTGATCGAGCACAAAATTCAGCAAACCTTCTTCCATTAGCTTTTTATGCTCATCTGTGGCTTCGTGGGCCACCCAAATTAGATCATTATTTGGTAGATATTTACGAATCGCCGCTTCAATACCTGCAGAACCTGCGCCGCTATTATAAATAGCGACTACATTCTCTGGATTTGGATGACTTTTTAAATGTCTCTGCAAGCAAAGATACACATTATCGACATTGTCGAAATGCTCCATCGGCTGTTCATTAAACGTAAGATGGTGAAATTGTTTTTTCAGCATGTTAGCAAAGCCAGATGTTCGATCTACGTGGGCTTTGTAAGTCAGGTTATTGGTGAGTAAAAATACTTCGCCTTGTTGGCGACTCAGTTTTCCAATCAGATAACCGGCGGTTTCCCCTGCGCTGTAGTTATCAATCCCCGCGTAATGATGCTGCTCAATTCCCGGGAAGTCAGACATTAGTGTGACAACAGTTTCGCCGCGCTTCATCACTTGTGCTAAGGCATTTTTAATTTCCTCGTTAAACCTAGCAACCACAATTAGTCCATTACGACGGAATTTGGGGTAGAGAATATGCTGTACGTAGTTTTCTGTATTTTCTTCTGGAATAACAGTGCGCTGGACAATAATTCTTTCATCTAGCATCTGTGCATAGCGTTGAAGGCTTTGATGTAAACGCTGTAGAAAGTGAGATTTGGCCACTGGCAACAGCACTTCAATTCGGATTAAACCATGACGAATATCTGGCAAAATTCGAGAGACGCCTAGTTTTTTGGCTGCAGCAACCACCTTCGCGCGCGTATCACTAGACACACTACCGCGCTCATTGAGCACACGGTCAACGGTGGTTTCACTCACGCCAGCTTCTAAAGCAATTTCTTGCAGACGAGGCGCTCTTTTTCTTCTTTTTGAATCCATTTTTAGTTTTTTCTAATTGTCTTCTATACTCTGATTATACCTTAACAAAACTTCATAAGATGATGAAAATACAGGAAATTTATTTCTTTTATTAACGTTTAAAAAACCAACTTGAAACGCACGCGGCCAGTTGACAAGGCTTGGTAAATCCGCCATGATATTTTCATGAAAACAGCCAACCAAATGATTACCACCATTACCACGACCTATATTTGCGGGTCGTGTGAGGTACTGTTTTCATCATAATTGAAACCTCATTAGATCCCGCCAGCGATGGAAGGGGTCTACCAATTTCTCCTTTCTAAGTTGGTCAAGAAACGGAGAACATCATGCCAGTAGTCGATACCCCAAAAGCTTTGCTTATCATTGATATGCAAAATGGTCTTTATCATCATTCCGAAAAGCCGTATCAGCGAGAGCAATTGCTTCAAAATATCAATGCACTGATTGCTAAAGCAAGGCAAGCAAAAGCGGGTATTTTTGCGGTCAGGCATACAGGACCAGAAGGTAGCCCTATTGCGAAAGGCAGCCAAACATGGCAGTTGATCAGTGAATTAAGTCTTCATCCTGAGACAGATAAAGTCTTTGATAAGTATTCCCCAAGCGCTTTTCATGGTACAGAGTTGAACCGATGGTTAAAAGAGAAGGGCGTGGAAGAATTGGTCATCGCTGGAATGAAGACACAATATTGTATTGATACTAATTGCCGAATGGCATCTAGCTTAGGCTACAGAACAATCTTAGCAGCGGATGCGCATAGCTGTATGGATACACAAGATCTGTCGGCCCAGCAAATTATTGCTCACCATAATGCAACGTTAGCTGGTCCATTTGTGAAGCTACAATCTAGCAATGACATTCACTTTTAAACTAAATCGCCCGTCCTTATCAGGCGACGGGCGATTTCATCGGTTGTTGGTTACTAGATTAAAACTCTGTAATCACCGTTACACCGGGTACTTCAAACTTATCCATGTTCATTAATACGGGGATGGATTCTTCCAGGTTAATCGTCCGGCCAATCAGCTTTTCTGGTTGTAATTTTCCGCTATGAATCATGGCAAACATTGCGTCGTATCGATGTGCCTGCATCCCATGACTACCTAGGATTTCTAATTCATTAGCAATGACTTTGCTCATTGGCACCGCCGGCATCGTATGATCCCCCAACATAAGCCCCACTTGAACGTGCTTACCTCTTTTACGTAAGTTGCTGATTGAATTAAAACAAGTTGTTGGGTGACCCAAGGCATCTAGAGAGACATGGACGCCACCTTTAGATAGCTGCTGAACGGCCTCTACGACATTAGGCACGTTAGCAGCATTGACAGTCGCAACTGAGCCGAGTGAACGGGCTAATTGCAATTTATCATCAGAAATATCAATCGCAATCACGTTAGCACCTAAGGCATTGGCAATCATAATGGCGGATAAGCCAACCCCTCCGCAGCCATGCACTGCTACCCATTGGCCTGCGCTAGTTTTACCTTGATCGACGACCGCCCTAAAGGAAGTGACAAACCGACAGCCTAAACTCGCCGCCGTGGTGAAATCCATACTCTCAGGCAACGCGACTAGGTTTAAGTCTGCCTCATGAATACCCACATACTCAGCAAATGATCCCCAATGGGTAAATCCAGGCTGAAATTGATGATCACACACTTGCTGATTACCGGAATGACATTCCGCGCAATGACCACAACCGGCAACAAAAGGCACTGTCACCCGATCCCCAATTTTCCATTTTTTTACTTGCTTTCCAACCGCAGAAATCACACCGGAAAATTCATGCCCAGGTACATGAGGAAGATGAATATCTGAATCATGACCGACCCAACCATGCCAATCACTTCTGCAGACGCCGGTCGCTTTTACCTCGATCACCACGCCGTGATCTGCTGGTGTTGGATCATTGACGATCTGAATTTGTGGGGCAGTATTGAAGGATTCATACACGACGGCTTTCATCTTGGTTTCCTCTTTGAAAGATAAAATAATTATGCAGCGTTTGCTAGAAATTACCTGTCTATTTTCACTTGTGGATGATGTTAAATCGGAATAACCTTTCATTTAATTAATAAAAATGAAGGCTTCATTCGAAATGATTGAGATAGATAAGGTAGATGTTGCAATTATTGATCGTCTTCAACAGGATGGCCGACAATCTAACGCAAAGATTGCAGAGCAATTAACGATGAGCGAAGCCTCTTGTTGGCGCAGGCAGAAACGGCTAGAAGAGATTGGAGTCATTGAGGGATATCAGGCGATATTAAACCGCCGAAAACTAGGCTTTGGTGTGATGGCCTTTGTTCAGATTGTGTGTACCGAACACGGCGAAGAAGCGACAGCTCAATTTGAACAAATTGTCAGCTTGTGCCCCAATGTCTTGGCTTGCCACAATACCACTGGTGAAGCCGATTTTCTGTTACAAGTGGTCGCCAGAGATTTAGATGATTACAGCCAATTTGTAGAGAAGGTATTAAGAAAATTACCGGGCGTTTTTAGTATTCGCAGCAATATTTCGCTGCGAGAACTAAAGGTAACTAACAAATTACCATTGATGAACTTATCGAGTGTACGTTAAACAACCTGTCCTATGTGCTTATCCTAAGGACAGGTTGCTTTAAGCAATGCACTAGTGGGAAAAGCCTGAGGCTGTTTCACTAAGGCTTTTGCCTTTTGTTTCTGGCGCAAGCCATTGAGAAATGGCTGCTCCTACTGCCGCAATGCCGGCAGCTATCAAAATAGTGATAGATGGGCCTAAATTACTCATTGCCCAAGGCATTAAGAATGTCCCCATACCGGCACCAATACGGCTAAAGGCTGCTGCAAAGCCAGTTCCCATGCCGCGAATTTCGGTTGGAAATACTTCGCCAGGATAAATACAAGTAAGTGAACCGCAGCCTGCATTAAAGAAGGAGAAGGCTAAAAATAATCCCAATACCACAGCACCCGGTGCATCTGCCCATAAGCCAAGTACAGCCAAAATAAGTGTAATAATCCATTGTGGAGGAACTGTCAGTACGCGTCGACCAATCTTATCGATCAGCACAACGGTAGCGATACTACCCGCCAATGCGACAGCAGATAATCCGACCCCACCCGCCAAACCACCGCCCAATCCAAATGTTTGCAATACGCTATCAGCAAACGTTGCAATCGCAAAATAGGGGGTAACAACACAGAAGAAAAACATAGAGACAAATACGGTTGCTCTCCAATATTGGCGTGAAAAGAGCTTTTTGAAACTACCAGTCGCATGGACAGTTTCTTTTTCCATATCCGCTACTTCTGCCGCGCTTTCTAAATATCGATGAGCGATTTCACGAGCTTCTTTTTTACGGCCTTTACTCCATAACCAACGCGGTGATTCAGGCATACCAAATCGGCCTATAAATAAGGCGACAGCAATAAATGTGCTGCTACCTAAGATTGTTCTCCAACCTAAATCGGTGTATTGGTTTAACAAATAACCAACAACAAATGCAGCCATAAATCCAGCATACCAAGCGATTAAGGTTAGCCCCATTAATCTTCCGCGCATACGGGAAGGGGAAAACTCGGATAACAATGGCCAACCTACCGAATATTCAGCTCCAATGGCCACCCCCATCATTAATCGAACAATCAGAAGTTGGGCAGGGGAGGTAACAAAGAACTGCATTAACGATGCAACGACAAATAAACCCATGTCCAACATGAAGAGTGGTTTACGTCCAAACTTATCGCCCGCCCAACCGCCTAACGGAGAGCCCAACAAGATCCCAAATAGCGCACCAGCCGCAATTAATCCCTCCCAAAAAGCAGAAATGCCTAATTCGGCAGTCATTTTTGCAGATACAGGACCAACGATACCAAGAATATAACCATCTAGAAACGTGCCACCTGCAAGCACGATAATCATTCTGATTAAAAATTGACGTTTGAAAGCAGCAGAGGCTTCTGCTTCTTTTTTGCGGGCAGAAACACTTGCCGCTTTACCTGATTGGGCCATTCATCACTCCTCTATATTTATTTTTTACGCATCGTCTAATGCCTGTGTTGATGAAGAAGACACAGTTAGTAGGCATTAAAAAGCTATATTCACACGATTGGTAAACTACATTTGCAAGACATTCGTGTCGGAATAGGCAAATAATGGCGATGCTTTAAGGTCGCAGAGTGTAGGGAGGCTGTCGGGTTTAGAGGGATGCCAATCCGTCAGCAATTACGCCTAATACGACAAATTTTGTTTAAAACGTCGCAAATTGACCAATTTTAAGCGGGTAAAGGAGAGGGCAAGAGATGGTGAGAGCTAGAGGAATGAACAGGGATAAGGCCGCGTGATTCGCTACCTTATCCCTATTTGTATGAGCAATTAGAGCGTAATGCCCGCTTTTTGAGCACGTGCCTTATGTAGTTTCTGATAACTATCAATTAGTCGTTGGTGACGATCAAGTCCCTCTAGCTTCATGCTAGTTGGTGTTAGACCATAGAAACGAACATCGCCTTCAATCATGCCGATAGCGGCATCGATTTTTTCATCACCATACATACGGCGGAAGTTCGGTTCGTAATCTTCAATTTCTAGTTCTTCATCTAGCAAGACTTCTAACACAACATCCATTGCCTGATAGAACAGCACTCGGTCTAACGTGTTGTCGTTATATTGCAAGAAAGCTTCTACACGCTCTTTCGCTTCTTCATATTGCTCTAGTGCCAAGTTAATTAATAACTTTAGTTCTAGAATAGTGAGTTGGCCCCACACTGTATTTTCATCAAACTCAATACCAATCAGTGTAATAATGGTGGTGTAGTCATCTTCTTCGCTGTCTTCTAGACGTTGTAGCAAAGAGGCTAACGCATCATTATCTAGCTGATGAAGGTTCAGAATATCTTCACGGAATTGCAGTGCTTTGTTGGTGTTATCCCAAACTAGGTCTTCTACTGCGTAAACCTCTGAAAAATCTGGCACTAATATACGGCAAGCAGTCGCACCTAGCTGGTCGTAAACGGCCATATAGGCTTCTTTACCCAGTTCTTCTAGAATACCAAATAGGGTTGCGGCTTCTTCTTCATTGGCATTTTCTGCGTCGCTGGTGAAATCCCACTCAACAAATTCGTAATCAGATTTTGAACTAAAGAAGCGCCACGACACGACACCACTAGAATCAATAAAATGCTCAACAAAGTTATTCGGTTCAGTGACCGCATTACTTTCAAAAGTAGGACGTGGTAAGTCGTTCAAACCTTCAAAGCTACGGCCTTGTAGTAACTCGGTCAGACTTCGTTCTAGTGCCACTTCAAAGCTTGGGTGAGCACCGAAAGAAGCAAAAACACCACCAGTGCGAGGGTTCATTAAAGTAACGCACATGACTGGGTAATCGCCACCCAATGATGCATCTTTGACTAAAACTGGGAAGCCTTGGTTTTCTAACTCTTGAATACCCGCCACAATACCTGGGTACTTTGCTAGCACTTCTTGTGGCACATCTGGAAGGGCCAATTCGCCTTCCAAGATTTCCCTTTTTACCGCACGCTCAAAGATTTCTGACAAGCATTGTACTTGCGCTTCCGCCAGCGTATTGCCCGCACTCATGCCATTACTTAGGTATAAGTTATCAATTAAGTTAGTGGGGAAATACACCACTTCACCATCCGACTGGCGCACGAATGGCAGGGCACAAATACCGCGCTCTGTATTACCAGAGTTGGTGTCATATAAATTTGAAGCTCGAAGTTCATCATCTGGATTAAAGATGGCTAGGCAATGCTCATCAAGCAAGCCTTCTGGCAGAGAGTCATCCGGGCCAGGCTGAAACCAGCGTTCTTCTGGGTAATGCACAAATGGGGCGTGGCCAATTTCCTCACCCCAATATTGGTCATTATAAAAATGATTACAGTTTAGACGCTCGATGTATTCACCCAACGCCGAAGCCAAAGCGCTTTCTTTGGTTGCACCTTTACCATTGGTAAAACACATGGGTGAATGTGCATCGCGAATATGTAAAGACCAGACGTTTGGCACTAGGTTACGCCAAGAAGCGATTTCAATTTTAATGCCCAAATCGGCCAGAAAGGCAGACATATTGGCAATGGTTTCTTCTAGCGGAAGATCTTTACCTGGGATATAGGTACTGGTTTGCGCATCTGGGTTAATTGTCAGCAATGCTTGTGCATCAGCATCCAGGTTTTCAACTTCTTCAATGATAAATTCTGGGCCAGTTTGTACCACTTTTTTAACGGTACAACGGTCAATCGAACGTAAAATGCCTTCACGGTCTTTCGCCGAAATATCTTCTGGCAATTCCACTTGAATCTTGAAAATCTGCTTATAGCGGTTTTCAGGATCCACAATATTATTCTGAGATAAACGAATATTTTCTGTCGGGATATTACGGGTGCTGCAGTAAAGCTTTACAAAGTAAGCTGCACATAGGGCAGAGGAGGCTAGGAAATAGTCAAACGGTCCGGGGGCAGAACCATCTCCTTTGTATCGGATTGGTTGATCTGCAATTACCGTAAAGTCATCGAACTTCGCTTCTAAGCGAAGCTTATCGAGAAAGTTGACCTTAATTTCCATAAAAGAACTCCAAAATAGCGCAAAAATAAACTTCCCCGGCCTTCTACGACACCGGGTAAAGCGCTAAGCGCTGATTGGCGTTGCTCGAATGCGAACTGGGGTTTCTGCCCCAAGGCCGAATGCCAGAATTATGCGGGTAAACGCAAATGGAATCAAATTCAAGGAGGGAGCAACACATTAGAATCATCGTGCAAAGCGGACGAAAAAAAGGGGAAGCCATTCGGTTTCCCCTATCAATTACCCAAAGGAGCTGAGATAAAACTATTTCCAGTATTGCTTGATGTATTCGTTCATCTTATTACGCATGAAGATAGACGATTCATCTGCTCGTTCTTCCCAAGCAAATACACAAGAAGACATCACACCGTCAAAGCCAACTTCTGCCAAAGTAGAGAAAAATACATCCCAGTTGATTTCACCTTGGCCAATGTCCAAGTGCTGGTGCACACGAACATTCGAACCCGGTGGGTTGACGATATAGCGTAAACCAGAAGATGCCTTGTGGTTAAAGGTGTCTGCGACACGAACGTGCGCCAAAATTGGAGCTACTTCGCGCAGCATGGCTGCCATATCATCCCCGTAGTAGAAGGTGTGTGGCGCAATGTAAGACATCTTCAATCGGTCATGACCAATCATCTTGACGATATCAATCGCAGGGTGGAATGTCTCCGTCCAATCTTCAGGGTGCGCTTCCACAGATAGCGTTACGCCTTCACGCTCGAAGATCGGTAGTAGCTCTTCAATCGATGTTAACCAAGCTGCCTCACACTGCTCGCGAGTATTGACGCTTGGCCCAAATCCTACTGAACGCTCAGGAGAGGCACCACGACCAAACTCAGAAATCATCAACTCACACCCCATCTCAACCGATATTTCGATGGCTTTTTTCCAGTTCTTCATCGCGTTTAGACGCTCGTCTTCAAACGGGCTTGCCCAACGGTACATTGGCTGAATGGTTGTCAGTTTTACGCCGTGGTCTTTTAACGCTTGCTTAAACTCTTTGATGCGCTCAGGGTAAGCACGTGGCATCACCCACCAATCTAGAAAATCTGCGCGTGGCGAGAGCTCAATGTGTTCGTATCCAAGTTCAGCGACTTTTTTTACCAATTCAGGCAAAGAAAGATGACGATGCATGTACGGATCTAAAGCAATCTTCATTCGTATCTCCATTATGATGTGAAGCTTTACACCTGCCATTGGCCAGAGATGCACCCTGGCCATCTAGCGGACTTTCTTATAAATAGAAGTCTGGGGTTGGTGGTGTTTGAATAGAGATAATCTTGCCGCTATTTTTCGCTTCGATACATGCATCTGCTGTCACGGCGGTGAAGTAGCCGTCCCATGCGGTTGGGCCTGTCACCGTGCCTGCTTTGGTATCGTTAATCCATTGTTGAAGTTCTACATCGTAAGAATCAATGAAACGAAGCTTCCAATCATTCATGATAACGGTAGATAGTTTTTCTTCTTGACGGATGAGTAAGCTGCTTGGCTCTGGTAGGCTAAAGATGCCTTCTTCAGCGACGACTTGGCACTGAATATCGTAACCGTATTTGCAGTTCACAAAAATTTCACCATTAATACGAATGCCTGATTTGGTTTCTAACAAGACTAAGATTGGGTCTTTCAGATTTGCATTGGCATATTTAGAATTTTTTGCAGAAATGACTTGTACGGTTGCGTAGTCGTCATTTAATAACCAACGTAGTACATCAATTTCATGGACAAACGTATCAGTGATTGGCATATCACCAACATAAGAATCTGGCACAGAAGGGTTACGGTGTGCGGCGTTAACGATGAGTGGCGCACCGAACTTACCACTATCAATCGCGGCTTTTAGTTGGCGATAGCCCGCATCAAAACGGCGCATAAAACCGACTTGAACCAACTTTTTACCAGACTTAATTTCTGCCTCTACAATGCGGTAGCAACCTTCTGCCGTGGTTGCCAATGGTTTTTCACAAAATACTGGCTTACCTGCAGCAATAGACGCTAAGACAAACTCTTCGTGCGTAGGGCCCCAAGAGGTAACAACCACCGCATCTACATCTGCAGACTTGATTAAGTCGTGTGGATTATCAAAAAACTTAGCGTTAATGCCTTCGCTACTGACAAAATTCAATGCATCTTCTTTGTTGATATCGTTCACAGCAACAACAGAAGCACCTGCCAGTTTTTTATCCAAACGGCGGATATGCTCTTTACCAATTGCACCTGTACCAATCACACCAACGCGTAAAGTCATTTTTGTTCCTCTATTCTTTATTAGAAATGTAATGGCTAAAGGCTGTGACACCGCACAACTTCTAGCTTGCTGCGAAGTTTTGAAAAATATACAAGGAGGGCAAATAGAGGGCACGAAGAAGAATGACGATATTTCGTCATGACTTCCTAATAATTAGCAGGCTAATCTAGAAATTTGGATTGATGTGTATGTATAGTCCTCACAATAAAATTGCTACCAATTAATATGTATACAATTTTATTGTGAGATTGTAGATGTTATCTAAGTAATGCTTCTAACTGCAGAAGAAACTCACTTTTCATTTCATGAAGCGCGGGGAGGCCAGCAAGTGCCTTTTCAGGTTTGTTGTCGGTGTTTAAAGAGACAAGAGAAGAAGCGTGTTGATGAATACGGTGATGTAAACCTACTAAGTGTGCATAGTGAGATTGTGTATTTGTTCTTGCCGCTATAAATTTGTTTAGCCACTTCCCAAATTGGCATTGTGTCTCACCCAAAGGAGGAGGCGCTTTACGCATACCTCTTAGATACTCCTCTAATGCGGCAGCCCAAGCACGATGCTCAATCCCCGCAAAGAATAGTGGACGATCTTCTTCTGTGATCACATGAACGGCTTGCCATCTTGGGTTCGGAGTCCAATTAGTCAACCATCCTAGCAGTTGGTTTAAGGGCATCGGCCTTGCAATGCCGTAACCTTGGCCTAATTCACACCCCAGTTGAAGCAACATTACGCCATGATCAATGGTTTCTACCCCTTCTGCAATCAACTGACGGTCAAAAGCTTTTGCTAAGCCAATAATGCCTTCTAAGATGGCAACATCTTCTGCGTCCATCACCATATCGCGTACAAAGCTTTGGTCTATTTTTAGCGTTTGGGCGGGTAGCCGTTTTAGATAGGTAAGTGATGAATAGCCTGTACCAAAATCATCTATGGCACTGGTGACACCTAATAATTGCACAGCACGCAGCACATCTGACACTTGGTTAATGTCTTGTAAGGCGCTACTTTCCAATAGTTCTAGCTCTAATTGCCCAGGTTTTACCCCTTGCGCGTTGCTTAATGTTTCGGACAAATGCCCAACAAAGTCTGGCTGTTGTAATTCAAGTGCACTGACATTAATACTGACTTTGGTGTGAATCCCTTCTGATTCTAAATATTGGATATCTTTAATCGCCCGATTTAACACCCAATGGCCAACGTCGATCGCAATTGGATGGTTCTCGATTGTCGAAATAAAGACAGAAGGTGGTAGTAGTCCTCTTTCAGGATGGCGCCAGCGGAGAAGAGCCTCAAGGCCAATTAGCTCTCCTGTCCGCATATTGACTTTGGGCTGATAGAAGAGCTCAAATTGATCTTGATGAATTGCCGACAACACATTTTCGATCGCTTCATTGTGACCACGTACCAACTTATCTGCTTGCGGGTCGTAGGTATGTAAACGGCCTTTTCCCGCAAGTTTTGCTTGGTACATGGCTTGATCTGCCTGACGAAGCAGCTGATCCGCATCCACATCTTCTGATTGTGGATAATAGGTCACCCCAATGCTGGCGCTAATTTTGAGCTGTTTACTATTAATCTCGACTACCTTTTCAACTTCTTTCAGCAGTCTTTGAAGTAAGTGCTCTGCATCACCATTGGTGTGCAAATCCATAAATACAGCGATGAATTCATCGCCTCCCCATCTCGCTAATGTATCTCCCTCACGCATGAGAGAAGACATTCTTCCTGCAACGATAGAAAGAAGTTGATCACCTGTTTGATGCCCGAATTGATCATTAATTAATTTAAAGCCATCAAAGTCTAAAAAGGCAACCGCCAGAGACTGGCTTCTGCGTTTTACCCCGTACATGCCTTGCGATAAGCGATCGGCCAACAAACTGCGATTGGCCAAACCCGTTAACGGGTCGAAATGCGCCATTCGCTCAAGTTCACGTTGCTGGCGCTTAATCTCTGTAATATCTGCAAATAATGCGACATAGTGGGTGAGGGTGCCTTGGGCATCTTTTACCGCTGTAATCGTTAAGACTTCTGGATATTCCTCACCATTTTTACGGCGATTCCAAATTTCACCAGACCAATGCCCTCTGTCTTTAATCGAGGCCCAAATGTGTTGATAAAACGCTTGCGAATGTCGTCCAGAATTTAAAATACGAGGGTTTTGCCCAACCGCTTCTTCACGTACATAGCCAGTAATCGAGCAAAACATATCATTCACTTCCAGAATTTTACCTTCTGGAGAAGTGATCATGATGCCTTCACGCGCAGATCGGAACACACTAGCAGACAGTTGGAGCCTATCTTGCGCAGCTTTCAGTTCGGTAATGTCGTGTGCAATGCCAAGTACGCCTAAGAGTGCACCTTTGTCATCGTACATTGGGATTTTAGTTGTCTGAAAAAGTCCCTCGTAACCGTCTGCGGCAAAACGAAGCCATTCTTCATTCTGCATCGCCTTACCGGCATACATCGCCCGTTTATCATGCGCTCGGAAAAACTCTGCTAATTCTTTAGAAACAAAGTCGAAGTCAGTCTTTCCGACGATTTCAGATTCTTTATGGCCAAATAGTGCTTCAAACTTTGGGTTACAAGACAGATAAATACCATCTTTATCTTTTAACCAAACGAGATCCGGAATTGTGTTTTTTAAACTCGTTAAAAATGCCCGCTCGTGTTCTACCTTTTGCAAGGTTTTAGCAAGCTCAGCCCTTGCTTCATCTCTATCTTGAGTTAGGTTTTGTGTGAGTTGTTCACTTCGTTGGCACAGACCAATAGCCCGTGCCAAATTTCTAATCACTGGAGAAAAAACTTCGTTTAGGGGAATATCAGTTTCTAAGGTAGAGTCTGTTAGAAACAAATAACTGTACTCACCATCAATCGGGAACCAAGCTGCCTGTGTGTACTTTCTTCTTTGGCTAAAAGTGCTCAGTAACTGAGCATTTGTTGATAAACATGGCTCATGTCCAACGCCCGTGATCAGGACAGATTGATGCTCTGTTTTTAAAGAAGTAAAAGAGTAATCACCCACGCTATCAATAATTTGGTGATATTGGCTATTACTGGTATCTCTTTTTAAGATAAGTCCAACAGGGTAGGAGAGATGGAATAAAAATCGCTGCATCACTTTTGGTAGCAGCTTATCTAACGTGACTTCAGAGCCAATGGTTAGCGTTAAATCGTATAAAATAACAAGGGCAAAATCTTTATTCATGACTTAACTCGCATACGACTAATGCCATGTTATGAAACACAGGTTGACCACCAACAGAACTGGTACCAATTTCTCCTAGGGTAAGTGCCCCTAGCATTTCTTTATCTCCACTTTTTTCGTACAACCCATCAATTTCTGTTTGCGCGCCTTCGCCCATGTGCATTTTTCTACCTGCACAGTAAAACACTAAATGCATGGATTCTGTTGTTGTCGCGGTATGAGAAATTTCCTCTGCAAGCTCATTTACAAAATGGTTTGGGTTGGGGGGAGGTGCTTGGAATAACGTTAGCATGGCATTTTCTGGAATTTCGCCACTGCAAATTAAAGCGCCATCATCATCTAAAAGAATAGGAATCCGAACGACAATTTGATCTGCCGCTCGCACCAAGCCTAACGGGTAATGCACAGCATACTGATAAAAGTTATCTTTATTTAATAGTACATCATACTTTTGATGGATGAGTTCTTGGTAAGCCTCAAATGCTGGTTTCCAGTTGATTTGTGTAATGCGGTTACCATGGGTACTCGTCGCCATCAACATCTGATTAGGCATGGAAAACCCATGCTGCACGATAAACTTGTGAGTCTCTGGCCATAGAATCGCCAGTAGACCTTTGGTTAGTTGCAGATCATTACTAAAAACAGAAGCAATTGGTTGGAAGGTTTCACTGCCAGCGCATAACCCGGCATAGTTCACTCGATCTTCTATCTTCAGGTAAAGATCATCCAAACGGCTTGCTATGTCTGGAATCAGCACATCAAAAATCAAAAATAATGTGCAAGTTTCATCAGTAGATTGAAGCTGTTCTAGCTTGTTTAATACCTGCTCAGCTATGCGTTCACCCGCCACACCTAAACCGGCCTGATTTAACAGAAAATAAGGCGGCATTTCAGGCACATTAATTAAGCATATCCCACGCTTGTGGATGCCATCACTAGAAATTACCGATGGAAAAACACCACCCACCAGCGTGATACCAAGCTGATTACACGACTTTTGGAGTTGCGATACCACTTCGATGTCTGCTTCTGCAATAAAAGCAAACACACCTGCATTTGGATGCAACTGTTTCCAATCCTGCAAGAAAGAAAAGAGGGCATCTGTGTAAGCTGGGAAATAACCTTGGGCTGCGTTTGTCATGCTGATAATTAATGTAATGAAAATAGATTAGCGTTGAACACTCAAATTTTAGTTTAGCAGCTAATTAAAATTTCGCACTTTTCAATGATTGATATTGATCAACGTCATTTAGTTTTACCCATCAATAGATCGTTAAATTCAACGCTCCCTTTATTTGTGCCAATTTTTGAAATGTTGATGGAAGATCAGCAATGCACATCGACTGTTTGCCATGCAGCAAAAAGTAAGTGAAACAGCATCTTATTTAACTTTTTTCGATCAAAAAACATGGCACAGAACTTGCCAATGTATAGGTGTAAACCACTCTCTTTAGCGATAAACATAAAGGACATATTGATGAGTACCTATACCGAACAAGAGTTACGATCCGCTCCACGAGTTAACGCGCAAGATACATTTGCCCCATTAAAAAAAGTAGAAACCCCTGCTCATATTATTAAAAGCGATGCAGAAGCGATTGAAATTGCCCACAAACTAGCAGGGGAGTTTATTCGACATGCAGGGCTAAGAGATAGCGAAGGTATTTTGCCAATTAAAGAAATTGATGCGTATTCGCAAAGTGGCTTATGGGGAATCAATATTCCTAAAGCGTATGGCGGTGCGGCGGTTTCTTATGCGACGTTAGCTGAAGTCATTAAAATTATTGCTTCTGGCGACTCTAGCATTGCCCAAATCACCCAAAATCATTTGGCGTTGAATGCGCATATTGCTTTAGATGGTACAGAAGAGCAGAAAAAAGACTTATTTGGCTTGGTGCTAAAAGGTTACCGTTTTGGAAATGCGTTCTCAGAAAAGAACAGTAAAAACGTTGCTGCCTTTGAAACGAAACTAACCGATCATGGTGATTTTGTTACTGTTACTGGCGAAAAATTCTATACCACAGGTGCTTTACTAGCCCACCTAGTACCTATCGTCGCTGTCAATGACGAAGGAAAAGGCTTCTTAGTCTTTACCGATCGCCAAGCAGACGGGTTAACGGTTATTAATGATTGGTCTAGTTTTGGCCAACGAACAACGGCTTCAGGCTCGATTAAGATTGAACAAGTAAAAGTCGCAAAAAGCAGAGTCATTCCGGTCGATGCATTTGATACACCCACTGCAGCGGGTGCCATTTCACAAATCATTCAAGCAGCCATTGATGGGGGAATTGCGAAAGGTGCGCTTGAAGATACGATTACCTTTATCAAAAATCAAAGCCGACCATGGATTGATAGCGGAAAGGAAAAAGCATCAGAAGATCCGTTCACGGTCAGTGCGATTGGCCACTTAGTGATTAAACTGCATGCAGCAGAAGCACTATTAGAAAGAGCGGGTAAAAAGATTGATGAAGCACTTATTTCCCCCAATGAAACAACAGTAAATGCAGCAACGCTAGCAACATCGGAAGCGAAAGTACTGACAACAGAAATTGCTATTGAGGCAACAAATAAACTGTTTGAGCTAGCAGGGACGCGCGCTACATTAAAAGCCCATAATTTAGACCGACACTGGCGAAATGCCCGCACACACACGCTGCATGATCCTGTGCGTTGGAAATATTTTCATATTGGAAACTATGCATTAAATCAAATTAGCCCGCCGCGCCATCCTTGGAATTAACCCAGACTGACGTATCGTTTTCCTCTGTGATAGTTACATGCAATACCGCTATCACAGAGGAGCTAGTTAACAATGATTTTTATTTTTATCAAAAGGCAGGAACCTAGCACAACACCATAGTGTCAAGATAAGTATCTTTATTCACTAGGTTAAACATGGAAATCCTCATTCTGATTGGACTGATCATTTTAAATGGTCTCTTCGCTATGTCAGAAATTGCGTTAGTGACGGCTAGAAAAGCGCGTTTAATGAAACTTGCTTCAGAGGGAGATTCCTCTGCTACTGTCGCTTTAAAGCTTGGGGAAGACCCAACTAAATTTCTTTCTACCATTCAAATTGGTATTACTTCTATCGGTATTCTTAACGGTATTGTTGGTGAAGCCGTTCTAGCAGGTCCATTTTCCATTTGGTTACAAAGCTTAGGCGTACCAGAGTCTCCCGCTGATATTGGTGCTACAGCGGTTGTAGTGATTGTGGTGACTTATGTCTCGATTGTGATTGGTGAACTCGTACCCAAACGCCTGGGACAAATTACGCCAGAACCGATTGCCAGATTGGTTGCAAAGCCAATGCAGGCGCTAGCCGTGGTGACACGTCCATTTGTTGTGATGCTAACCGTTTCTACGCATACGATTCTTCAACTCATGGGGGTGAAGCAAAATACCAACGCGAGCGTAACAGAAGAAGAAATTCACGCCATGTTGGAAGAGGGCTCTGAAGCCGGCGTGATTGAACAGCACCAACATGAAATGGTACGGAATGTTTTCCGCCTAGATGATCGTCAATTAGGTTCATTGATGATTCCGCGATCAGACGTGGTGTTTATTGATATTCAACTAAGTACAGAAGAAAACATACATCGGTTAATTGAATCTGAACACTCCCGTTTCCCTGTCTGTGACGGTGGCTTAACCAATGTGTTGGGCGTGGTGCATGCAAAACAAGCGCTTTCGATGATTGCCAAAGGCCAAGCCCCAGATTTTCTCAATCATTTATTGCCTAGTGTATACGTGCCAGAAACGTTAACCGGCATGGAGTTATTAGAACAATTCCGAGCAAATAACATTTCAATGGCGTTTGTGATTGATGAGTATGGTGAAATTGAAGGTATTGTGACCCTGCAAGACGTGTTAGAAGCGGTAACGGGTGAATTTACACCAAGAAATGCGGAAGATGCATGGGCGGTGCAAAGAGAGGATGGATCTTGGTTGCTAGACGGTGCGATTCCCTTACCAGAAATGAAGGACCGTTTAGTACTGAAAACGCTGCCAGAAGAAGATAAAGGCAGATATCACACCCTAAGCGGGATGATGATGCTACTACTAGGCAAAGTCCCTTCTACCGCAGATTACACCGAATGGGCAGATTGGCGCTTTGAAGTAGTGGATATGGATGGCCGAAGAATTGATAAGGTACTAGCAACGCCGATAGTTAGCTCTTCTATCCTTGGGGATTAAAAATTTCATTTCTTGGCTAGCAAATAAAAGAATAGCTAGCCAAGAAACACTGCCTTTTAACAACGGCTATTGCATTTACTCAACCACCTACGCAGCCGCAGCAGTCTGTTTTGCTTCTAATTCACGAACGAGTGGCAATACGTTTTTCCCGAAGTACTCCACTTCTTCAATGAAGTGCAGATAACCAGTCAGTACCAGATCTACGCCTACCGCTTTTAAGGCGACAATTCGCTCTGCAATCTGTTGCGGGGTGCCGATTAGGTTGGTTTTAAAACCATCGTTGTACTGAACAAGATCCTCAAATGAAGACTTAGCCCAATTGCCTTCCCCCTCTGGAGAGGCTTTTCCGGCATTTTTTACTTCTGAGCCAAACGCATTCACCGCTTCTGGATCTGCCTTATCAATAATTTCTTGTAATACTGCTTTCGCTTCTTCTTCTGTATCACGTGCAATCACAAACGCATTCACACCAATTTTTACTGTTCTGCCTTCGGCGGCAGCTTTTGCGCGAATATCATCAATTTGGGCTTTGATCCCTTCGACGGTATTGCCATTCGTGAAATACCAATCAGAAACACGTGCAGCCATATCGCGGGCAGCACGAGAGCTACCACCTTGGAAAATTTCTGGGTGAGGTTTTTGCAGTGGTTTTGGCTGTAAGGTGTAGTTATTGAACCGGTAAAAGTCGCCACGGAAACTAAAGTTATCTTCAGTCCAAATACCTTTAATCGCGCGAATAAACTCTTCTGAACGACGATACCGCTCGTCATGTTCTAGCCAATGTTCACCAATGGCATGAAATTCGCCACGGAACCATCCGCTAACCACATTGACTGCAACACGGCCATTAGAGAGGTGATCGATTGTTGAAATTTGCTTGGCAAGTAGCGCAGGGTTCCACGGGCCAGGAAGCACCGCTGCAATCACCTTTAATTTGTTCGTCGCCGCTAATAGGGCATGAGAGAAAGCAACAGACTCGTGTTGGTATTCCGCGCCATAGCCAGCAGTAAAGCGAATCTGGCTAAGGGCATAGTCGAAGCCTGAATCTTCAGCTACTTGGGCTAGCTTGCGGTTGTAATCAATATCCCAACTAGTACGCTGTTCTAGTTTACTGATGACTAATCCACCGCTCACGTTTGGAACCCAGTAGGCAAATTTAATGTTGTCTAATTGTTTACTCATTTTGAAACCCTCTTTTATACAGTTGTTTGTTTAAATAGATGCTGCTGTTAGTTCAGATGGCTGGCTAACAGGTAAATGACGATGTTTTAGATAGGGCAACGCACGTGCCACGGCCAAATCGATGCGATCAATCAGGTCTTGGTTGCTGATTTGGTAATTGGTGAAGTCTGATTCCGCACCATAAACACCAATTGGTAGGGTTAACGCTTGGAAAAAGCTAAATAGCGGTCGAAGCTGATGATCAATCACTAATGCATGACGATCACTACCACCGGTTGCAGCCAAAAAGACAGGCACATCAATCAACGAGGTGTGATCCACTAAATCAAACAAGTGTTTGAAAAGCCCCGTATAACTAGCCCGATAAACTGGAGAAGCAACGACTAGAAAATCTGCCGTTTCAATGGCTTTGACATCTGCAGAAATTTGCGTCGGCAAATCCGCCGCTTTTCTCGCATTCGCTAAACCTTCTGCTATGTTGCCTACTTCTATTAATCGGATGTTCACCGGTACATCTAATTGAATTCTTTCTAAAATATGTTCAACTAAAGCAAGTGTTCTAGAAGGGCGGTTTAAACTACCCGAGACAGCAACAACATTTAGGGGATTGGCCATCTTCGCCTCCATACAATAAATAAGTCTTAAAATAAAAATTAATCTAACGTATGGTTATTAGCAGGAAGCGTGCCAGCCTAGAAATAGCTAAAAATCATCAAAAATGACTTTTATAGAAGAGAATTTGAAGAGTAGGTGTTGATTAATCAACAATTTGGATAATGGTTGTTGAATCTCAAACTAAAGAATGAACTAAATAAATCTGCCAAGTCGAACTCATCACAGCCATCTATACATATAGCTAGAATATATAATCACTGGCATGCATATTGCTCATTATGCTTTGTTATAAAAACAAATTAAGGTCAGGCATCATGAGCAAACAAATCCACTTCAATGCATTTGAAATGAACTGCGTAGCCCATCAGTCTCCAGGCTTATGGCGACACCCACGAGACAGGTCTTGGGAATACAAAGATCTGGAATATTGGACAGACTTAGGAAAAATCTTAGAAAAAGGGATTTTTGATTCGATTTTTATTGCGGATGTCATTGGTTATTACGATGTTTACAAAGGCGGGAACTACTTTGCCTTACAACAGGGCGCGCAAATCCCCGTGAATGATCCATTGCAATTGGCAGCACCACTAGCCTTAGCAACCAAGCATCTTGGTATTGGTATTACTGCATCTACCTCTTTCGAGCACCCCTATACGTTTGCAAGGCGTTTAACTACCTTAGATCACCACACAAAAGGGCGGGTAGGCTGGAATATTGTGACGTCTTACCTTGAAAGTGGCGCAAAAAATATCAGTGAAGGCGGGTTACGCCGACATGACAATCGCTATGATGTGGCGAGTGAATACTTGGAAGTCATTTATAAATTGCTAGAAGGTTCATGGGAAGATGGCGCGGTGGTAAGAGACCGTGAACGCGGCATCTTTGCTCACCCTGAAAAAGTGCATGAAATTGGCCACAAAGGAAAATACTTTGAAGTACCTGGTTACCATCTAAGCGAACCCTCCCCACAAAGAACCCCTGTGCTTTTCCAGGCTGGTGCTTCGGGTAAAGGCAAACTGTTTGCTGCGCAACACGCAGAGTGCGTATTTGTTGCTGCACCAACAAAAGATGTCTTAAAAAAATATGTGCAAGAAGTCAGGGAACAAGCAGCAGAAGCGGGAAGGGACCCGAAAAAGGTATTGATTTACAACTTGGTAACCATCATCGTGGATGAAACCGATGAAAAAGCACAAGCCAAATTCAAAGAATACCAACAATATGCTTCTTACGATGGCTCGTTAGTCTTTATGTCTGGTTGGACAGGTATCGATTTTGGCCAATACGCCCCAACAGATCTGGTTAAGCACGTAGAAACGAATGCCATTGTTTCTGCCGTTGAGCACCTAGCAGGCGGCGGAAAGACATGGACAATTGATGAACTAGCCAAATTTGGTGGCATTGGTGGCCTAGGTCCAATTTTTGTAGGCTCACCAACGACGGTTGCTAATATTTTGCAAGAATGGGTGGCAGAAACCGATACCGATGGATTTAATTTGGCCTATGCTGTTGCGCACGAAACCTTTGAGGACATTGTGGAATATTTAGTGCCAGAACTGCAGCGTAGAGGCGTGTATGCCACGGAATATAAAGAAGGCACATTAAGACAAAAGCTATTTGGGGATGGTGATCGACTACCAAGCAATCACCCCGCCAATCAATATCGAGATATCGAAAAATACAAACAAGAACACCCAATCGATGGCAGTTTATTTAGCCAACAAAGGGTGGAAGAACGCGCAACGGCTTAAGAAGTAGGCTAATCAACACCCAACCGAGAGAAATCTCGGTTGGGTGATCAATTGCATATTTTGTGACCTAGAATTGTATTGTATTGAGTTTTTCGGAGTTTCGGTCAAAGTAGTCAGTATTAGGAAGATTCTAGATATCTGCAAAAATATTAATTGCTACGAGGAAAATCGCTGAATTGACTCTTCAAATTTTTTTACAAGAATTGTGTAAATATGGCCGCTCATTTTGCCTTTTTTTATGTTTGCTTCGTTCTTCAATAGAGAAACCATGCTTTTCAGCCAAGGTATTTCCTCTCTAATATGCGCTAAATAATTCGGAAATTGATATCTACTGGTTAGCAAAAACCCAAATTCACGTTTTTTTTCGTTGTTTAATTTTTCTAGCTCTGCTAAAAAAATACCCGGATCAATTTTTGATAAAATTGGAATTTTATAATAAGTATTATCCACAGAATTATTTAGTATTAACCTTCTTGTGAATAAAGAAAAATCTTTTTGCATTTCTTTCATTAATTCTTCAGCTTTTTCATTTAGAGAATTTATATACTGTCTATTTTTGGCCTCAGTCAAGTATGTAAATACTTCTTCAAACTCTACAGTTTCTCTACTAAAGTATGCAGAGTTGTCATAACTAGTATTATTGATATCACTATCTAAAAAATTTTCCTCTGGTAATGTTTTATCTTTCTCCATTGAATCAATATAATCTTTTGCTTCTTTTATTACCACGTCTTTAGTCTCTGTCAGTATTCCAATATCAATAAGCCAAAGTTTCACGCCTAAAATATGTAGTACTATACCAACATCTTTATATTTTCTATCAATATATTCTTTTTGAACATCTGAAAGCACATTTATAAATTCATTATCATTTAAATTCATACATTGCAAAAGCCGTTTCCAAGACGGCATGTTTGAATAATATCTATAGATGCTGTTGTCTATTGAATTTTTTGCAATGCTATCATCAACAATTCCTTTTTCAAAAAAAACTTCCCAAAAATCTACTGAAGGAAATATTTCAGTTGAGCATATACCAATGTATTTTGAAATTATCTCATCAATGTTTTTTTCATTACAACTACGCTTATCCACATCATTGTATTTTACGAAAAAATTTTTCATTCTTCTTTTGTTAATTTCAATAATATCTTTATTTAATAACCCACCAGACTTTAACTCAAATGAAAGTAAAAAATGCGATTGCAAAATGTGCTCTTGAATTTCTTCTTCTAGATTACTATCTTTAATAACAACTAAAAAAATTCTTTCAAAATCCCATAACGCATGTTTTAAATGCCTAAAATTATTATATCCTGCTTTTAGATAGATTGACTTTATAATTTCTATGTGTTTAATCAATAAGGAGCTAGAGTTTTTGCATGATTGGCTTGCCAAAAAATCCGATATGGCAGAATCAAAATCTGATGTAAAACCAAACCGTTTGCCAATAATCTTGTCTCTTATTTTGATGTATGATTTGTTGCTTGAATTTTTGTTTTTTTCTTCCATTTCAAATTCATTAGATACAAGAATACACTTCATTTTTTCATGCTCAATGAAATGATTTATATATCCTAACAATTGGCCTGTAGGAATTTCGCACCGTTCTAAATCATCAAAAATTAGTATATGTTTATCTGCATTACTAAGATAGTCAGGGAGATTAACATCAGGAATTCCAGTTGATATACTAACGTCATCTTTTTTGTCAGCATCAATATCAATCTTAATAGTAGCTTTTATTGCACCTTTAAGAATTTTTCCGGCTAATTTGGTAGACTTGTGAGCTAGTACAGGATGCAGAGCTTGAAATATTGCCTCATTGATTTCTTTAACTTTACTTAAGCCATAAAGCGATACATATATTACTTTTCTATTATCATTCTCAATTTTTTCTTGATATTTTTTTACAAACCATGTTTTTCCTGAACCCCATTCTCCATCAATCATTACACCATATTCAGGCGCTTCATCGAGTTCACAGTAGTAGTCAAGAAAACTTTCAATGTGTATATTTTTTTGTGAGATCACTATCGCTACCCTTTGTTTTACTTTATTAGATTAGTACTTTAAAATGTTTAAAATAAATTAAATGCATCATTGATATGATATAATAAACTGTTAAATTATCACATAAAATACTTACAATGCTTTTATTGTTTTAAAATAATTTCTTATAAAATTGATAAAGCAACAACATGCATGGGGATTTTTATGGTTTTTTATAAAAAGTTTTGGCTAATTTTATACGTCAATTTATATGATTTTATCAAGAATTAATTTTCAGGGTAAATATTTTAACAACAAGATCAACTGGTTAAAGATTAAAACTAAAGCAATGATATTTTAAATTCATGACAACAAGTAAACACATGCAAACAAAAATTTTTAATCCATATATTTTGCAAGAAAAATATATTGCTGACTTATTGCAAAAAAATAAAAATAATATTTTTATAAAATGTATGATATTCCATTTCAGCCTATAATCCAAATTGTTATTGTAGTGAACTCTACCTATTTTTACATCTTAATAAAAAAACCCCGTGGCAAATACCACGGGGAAATTGGACTTAGGAGAGAGAGTAGTCCAGAAAACGCTTATTTATCGCCACGTATTTTTTTAATTTCTTGCACATTGCTGCTTGTGGCCACTAGGGTGGCGACAGAAGTGACTTTCGGTAAATCCTTTTTTCCTGCCAAATATCTTGCAACGTTTTGTACGGCAATTTTCCCTGCTAAAGCAGGCTGCTGGGCAATTACTGCGCCAATTGGGGCTGATTTTTGGGTGAGTAAATTAATAATTTCTGGCGAGCCATCCACGCCGTACGTTAGGATTTCTGTGCGTTTTGCATCAATTAGGGCTTTTGTTGCGCCTAGTTGTGGTACATCCCATGCGGCCCAAATTGCTTGGACACTTCCTTTAGGGTATTTATTCAGTAATGCAGTTACTTGGGAATAGGCATCTTGTACTGTATTTGGGATGACATCACGTAGCTCTGGCTGAATGATTTTAATGCCTGGGTTTTTCTCTAATACTTTCTTTAGTGCGTCGTATCGAAGCCCGCAACTTTTTACGCCATAAAACCCATTAAATACCAGAATATTTCCTTTGCCTTTTAGGTCTTTTACTAATTTTTCAGCAAGTTGTAAGCCCACCTGATAATTATCGGCGGTGACATCATTGATACTGTATTTTGATTCTGCCTCTACGGTAAACAGCGGGATACCTGCTTCATTAATTTTTTTAAGCCAAGGCTCAATCACGGTAGAAGTACCTAATAGTTGAATTACCGCATCTGGCTTTTGGGCAACTACAGTCTGTAGCTGGGAGACTAGGGCTTTATCATTACGGCCTGCGTCTAGTGTAATTGGCGTACCGCCCAATCGTTTTACTTCATCGATCTGAGCCTGAAAAGCACGGCTATCATAATAAATACTAGTACCGACTGTACTTAGCGCAATGCGTTTTCCTTTTAAAGAGGGGATAGCGTCATCAGCCCAAGCACTAGAAAAATGAAAAGATGCTGCAATCGCAAGAGCAGACAAAATAAACTGACGGCGCATATAAACTCCAAGTTATAAATTTAAGTTTTTATAGTCTTGCAATTTATATGCCAGCTTGTGTTTTTACTTTTTAGTACTGATCACCCTCTGATTTGTTCATTTTTTGTACGATTTTCCTCTTTAGTATGAATTAAACCTAATTCCATCAAAGTTACAGCCTTTTATGTGTTGCTAAATCAACAGCCAATCAGCAGTTTTGTTTCTCTATATAACGCTATCTTTAATAAACTATATTGGAATATATAAATCATTTTATATTATTTTTTGTTTTATAGATTTTTTGATTAAGATGGCTTCACACAAAAAATTTGTCGATCAGAGGGATAGTAAAAATGTTGAAAAAGAATGTACTAAAAATTACCGCCATTGCACTCGCTGCGATTAGTTCGGTGACCGCGTTTGCTGATGATGCGAACATTCCTTCACTAAAAGGCAAACGTATTGCCATTAGCGTGACAGGGACAAGCCACTATTTTGATCTGAAGTCTTTTCAGGCTCAGGTGGCAGAAGTGAAGCGTCTTGGTGGAACACCCATTACTTTAGATGCTGGCCGTAATGATAAAAACCTAGTCTCACAATTACAAACGGTGGTTGCGCAAAAACCAGATGCAGTCGTTCAGACGCTAGGTACATTAAGTGTGATTGATCCGTATCTGAAAAAAATTAAAGATGCCGGCATTCCTGTTTTTACAATTGATGTGCCTTCTCAGCACAGCATTAATAACACCACGTCAGATAACCACGATATTGGTAAAAAGTTGGCTGAACAGTTAATTAAAGATACGGGCGGCAAAGGCAATATCATTGTTTTTAATGGCTTTTATGGCGTACCTGTTTGCGCGATTCGATACGACGAGCTAAAAGCAGCCTTAAAGAAATATCCAGATCTAAAGATTATTCAGCCAGAACTACGTGATGTGATTCCTAATACGGTTCAAGATGCTTACACACAAATTACGGCGCTATTAAACAAGTATCCGAAGGGTAGTGTGGCGGCCATTTGGTCTGCGTGGGATATCCCTCAGCTAGGGGCAAGTAAGGCGTTAATTGCGGCAGGGCGCACAGAAATTAAAACCTATGGTGTAGACGGAACCCCAGAAGTGCTCGCCTTGTTGAAAGAGAAAAATACACCGGTAGGCGCGGATGTTGCGCAGCAACCAGCTGAAATTGGTAAAACGGCTATTCAAAACGTCGCTAAATATCTAGCTGGGCAAAAGCTACCGAAGGAAACCTTTGTACCTGCGTTACTGGCTACCCCGAAAAATGTGGCAGAAGTAAACAAACTTCGCGGCGATTAATTTCGATCACTCATCAACCCGACTCCCTCTAATGACCAGCCATTTCCATTCTGTGTATGGCATTAGAGGGGCATCTCTATTTACCTAGTTGATAAGGAAAAAACATGAGTGATTCATCTAGCTATGTCCTTCAATTATTGAATATTTCCAAACAGTTTGGCGTGACTCGCGCATTAGATCATGCAAGTTTCCGTGTAAAACCAGCTAGCGTTCATGGATTAGTTGGTGAAAATGGTGCGGGTAAATCTACCCTGATCAAAATTCTAGCGGGTATTCATAGTGCAGATAGCGGAGAAGTGATTTTTCATGATCAAGCAATCTCGCGCTTAGACCCAAGTGTGGTGGAATCTCTTGGGATTCACTTTATTCATCAAGATCGCTTATTACCTGGCACATTAACCGTGGGAGAAGCACTGTTTTTAGGCCATGAGCACACTTGGTTTGGTTTATTAAACCGCAAAAAAATGGCAAGAGAAGCAGAGGCTTATCTAAAACAATACTTTGATATTCATCTTTCTGGCTATTCGTTGATTCAGGATCTTAGTACGGCGGAACAACAAATCGTACAGATTACACGCGCACTGTTGGCTAATCCGAAATTAATTGTGTTTGATGAGCCGACCGCATCACTCATTAAACGGGAAGTAGATCAGCTTCAACGGTTGATTTTGAAGCTAAAAGAGAAGGGCATTGCTGTTATTTATATTTCGCATTACCTACAAGAAATTGAAGCGCTGTGCGATGAAGTGACTATCTTCAGAAACGGCAAAGATGTAGGCACGGTAAATCCTAAAGAAGTAAATGCGGCGGAAATTGCTCGGTTGATGATTAACCGTGAAGTAAATGAAATGTATCCCAAAGAAAACGTTTCACTTGGGGACGTGGTACTCGATGTTCAGCAATTATCGTTGCCAGGGCACTTTCAGGATGTTTCGTTTCAAGTAAGAAAAGGGGAAATTCTAGGGATTACTGGCTTAGTTGGGTCTGGGGTCAAAGCGGTGGTTGAAACGTTATTTGGCCTAAAAAGTGCAGCCAGCGGCAGTATAAAAATACATAACCAAGTGAAAAAAATTCACTCACCGCATGATGCAGTGAAAGCCGGCATTGGCTTGGTACCTGAAGATCGCCGAAAACACGGGATTGCCACCGAATTAACCGTCTTGGAAAACACCACACTAAGCAATTTAAAGAAATTTGCTAACTATGGCTGGCTTTCTAGGAAAAAAGAAACCGCCGCAACGGCAGAAAAAATTCAGTCACTACGCATCAAAACCAGTAGTGATCAGGCTTATTTACGCCAATTAAGTGGGGGTAACCAGCAAAAAGTTGCTATTGCAAAGTGGCTAGAAACAGATGCGGATATTTATATCTTTGATGAACCCGCTGTGGGGGTGGATGTCGGCGCAAAAGTTGAAATCTATCGATTAATTGGTGAGCTCGTCAAAAATGGTGCTGCCGTCATTATCTTAAGTTCGGACTTACAAGAGCTAGTGTCGCTGACAGATTCTATTGCCGTGTTCTATCGCGGAGAACTGATTCAAAACCTGCGTTCAATTGAAACCAATGCGGATGAAGTATTGGCTACAGCAACGGGCGCAGGCCGACAAACGCCAAAGCAGATCATCCCGCAGCCATTCAAAGAGGTGAAAAACTATGTCAACGCTTAGACTGGAGAAAAATCTCTCCCTACAACTGGTGCAAGGCGGGGCTTATATCGTATTTGCCTTGATATTGCTGTACTTCACACAATTCGCACCTAATTTTTTGTCGATTACCAATATTGCCAATATTTTTGCACAGACATCCATTTTAGGGATTCTTGCTTTTGGATTAACCACGGTAATTATTGCGGGTGGCGGTAATGTCATTCAGGGGGGGATTGATTTATCCGTAGCGGCTACCCTCGGCTTTACCTCTGCAATCTATGCCAGTTTACTAAATCATGGCAACGGCGATACAGCTGCTGTGGTAATTGCCGTACTAGCCGGCGGCGCAGTAGGGGTGATTAATGGCATTGCGGTCGTGTTATTTCGGCTCCCCCCTTTGTTAGCCACCTTAGCAGTGATGAACCTAGTGGCAGGCTTTGAGCTAGTACTTACGCAAAACACCGTGCTACCTGCTTCCAGCAATTTAATAACGCTGCTATCAGGAACTGATCAGTTTGGGATTCCACTACTAGGGTATTTGTTAATTGCGGTGGCACTCTTTTTAATTCTACTGGTGCAATTTACCCCATTTGGTCTACGTTTGTACGCCATTGGTGAACATAAAGAAGCGGCTAGATCGATTGGTTTGGCCACCAAACGCTACATTTTTATTAGTTACATTATTAGTGGATTATGCGGTGGTATTTCAGGCGTTTGCGCTTCTGTCTTTTTTAGCGGGAGTAGTACTGGCTCTGGGGAATACTTACTACCAGTGGTGGCTATCGCTTTGTTAGGTGTTGTGTTTTCTAGGCGCTTTGTTCCCACTATCGGAGGCACTTTATTGTCTGGTCTATTTATTGGCTCACTGATCAATGGTTTTCAATTACTGAATATTTCTAACTTCTGGGTTAATGGTGTCCAAGGTGCTTTAATTCTGCTGATTGTAGCGGCATCAACCTTTTTGCGCGGAAAAGAGGCCTAGCATGTCCATTACTCACACACTAAATTTTTCAGAAGAAAAGCGAAGCGCATTCATCCGCTTATTAGTACCGATACTCATCGTTGGATTGGTGATCTTTTTTACGATTTTGGCACCTTCATTTTTGACACTCGCCAATTGGAAAAGCTTATTGCTTAACAACTTTTCCATTTTAGCGATCACCGCCATTAGTATGACATTTGTTGTCTCGACAGGGGGAATTGATTTATCGGTTGGTACGGCGTTAGACTTTTCTGGCCTCGCCTTAGTACTGGCTTTAAATGCGGGCTATGCACCAGAGATTGCGATTATTAGTGCTTTAGTGGCGGGGTTACTCGCAGGGGCGTTTAATGCCTTTCTGACTGGTGTACTAAGAATTACCCCATTCTTAGCGACACTTGGCACCTTGTTTATCGGAACGAGTACACAGCAATTATTATCAAATGGTGGGCAGCCGATCTATATTAATCACGAAGCCCAAATTCAAACAGTGTCAGCAACACTATTAGGGATTCCACTGCCAATTACCATCGCCGCTATTGTGGCAATCATTGCAAGTATAGTGTTGGGTAAAACCATTTATGGCCGCTTGCTCACCGCTACGGGCATTCAACCAGCAGTGGTTCGCTACTCTGGTCTCTCGCCGAGATGGATTGGTGGCTCTGTGTTTCTGGTAGCTGCCTTGCTTGCTTCGATTGCGGGTATTTTGTTAACCACCACGGTGAGCTCTTACGTGCCGTTATCTGGCAACTCATTTTTACTCAATTCTATTGGCGCGACGTTTATCGGAACTACTTTGGCTAGATCGGGCAGGGCAAATGTGCCTGGTACATTAGCTGGCGTGCTTTTCCTGAATATTGTTGCAAATGGATTGCTACTAATTGGTTGGAACTTCTTCTGGCAGCAAGTGGCGACTGGCGCATTTATTCTAATTGTTTTAGCCATTAGCTTCGGTTTAAGAAAATCTAACTAATCCTGCGATAACTCCAGCCAAAAAGCACTTACGTCTATACAGATGCAGGTGCTTTTTTATGAGTAAAAACTGATAGCAACTTTCTGCGGTAGAACAGTCAACACTGTTTATCAACTGCTTCTATAGAAGCAAATTCTTAAGAAAATCGTCTTTTATATGCACTTTTTGCTGGCATAAAACCTGCTAATTAAGTACGTGAAACGTTCAGCATCCAACTTGCTAAGCAGAAGCCATCTATACAATGAAAAGGAAATGAGCATGTCAGTTACCACCCTATCTACCGGCACCGACTATGAAGTGTTAGCCAATAAATTCAGACCGATCTTTGAAAAAATTGCAAAAGGGACATTAGACAGAGAACAAAAAAGGCAGCTTCCCGTTGAGCCAATCAAATGGCTAAAAGAAGCGGGTTTTGGTGCTGTACGCGTGCCAAAAACATACGGTGGGGATGGTGCCTCTTTACCTCAACTTTTCCAATTATTAATTGAGTTGGCCACGGCGGATTCTAACTTGCCACAAGCCTTACGTGGTCACTTTGCTTTTGTGGAAGACAAGCTAAATGCGCCTCAAAGCGCCTCAAGAGATAAATGGTTTGAGCGTTTTGTCGCAGGCGATATTGTCGGCAATGCGTGGACGGAAGTAGGCACAGTCAAGATTGGCGATGTAATTACCAAAGTCTCACAAAAAGACGGTAAAACGGTTGTTAATGGTAATAAGTTTTACACCACCGGGAGCATTTTTGCTGATTGGATTGATGTTTACGCGCAACGTGCGCATGACAAATCAGATGTGATTGCCGCTGTAAAAACACACCAAGCAGGGGTGACAGTAAGTGATGATTGGGATGGTTTTGGTCAACGTACGACAGGTAGCGGAACCGCCGTATTTCAAGATGCTGAAGTTGAAGCAGAGGATGTCATCGATTTTAATCAACGATTCAAATACCAAACATCATTTTATCAATTGGTACTGCTAGCAGTCCAATCGGGTATTGCAAAAGCAGTAGAGAGAGATGTCAGCCAACAAGTAAGAGAAAGGCATCGCGTTTACAGTACTGGTAATGCAGACCAAGTAAAAGATGATGCCCAAATCCTGCAGGTAATTGGCCAAATCTCAGCGCAAGCGTTTACAGTAGAAACAATTACCCTCCGTGCGGCAGAAAGTGCTCAGCGAGCATATTTAGCCAGATTTAGCCGAAATGATGAAGAAGAAAAAGCAGCTAATATTGCTGCAGAAATTGATTCGGCAAAAGCGCAAGTAGTTGCATCTGAACTGGTACTAAGAGCATCGACAGACTTATTTAATGCATTAGGCGCATCGGCTGCAAAAGCAACAACCAGCTTAGATCGCCACTGGAGAAATGCTAGAACCGTTTCTTCTCATAATCCACTGATTTACAAGGCCAGAATTGTGGGTGATTGGGTGGTGAATGATAAAGAGCCACCATATGTTTGGCAGATTGGCAGTGGCAACCCAGAAAAAGCGAAACAACAGGAGAAAGCAAAAGTAGCGGCTTAAATAGCTAGGTAAGTAGCTTGATTTATACTTAATAAGAAAATCCCCCTCGGCAGAAGCTTACGAGGGGGATTTTTTTGGGTTAGTAAATTTAAGCCACACTTAAATCGGATAAATCTTGCTGGCTTAAGCCAAATCGCTGCTTTCCTTCTTTTAGCTCGCCATATTTAATGAGTTTGGCTCGCACAATATTGCGACTGAGATCTAATAAACGGCTAGTTTGCAACTGGTTTCGATGGCAATAGTCATAAGCTACTTTTACGAAGACATGATCAATCTTTTCATATAGCAGGGGTGATGGGTCTTCAAAAATATCTTTTAACGCGAGCGAGAGTCTCTCATAAGGATCTTTTTGTTCAGGGATCACTGCATAGCGTTGCTCCTGAACATTTGCATTTGCGGCGGGGGATTTAATTCTCCGTACAATATGTAAATCGTCTGCCTGAATCGTCCCGGTTTTACTCACCAGCAGTGCATGGTGAATAATATTTTCTAGCTCACGAATATTACCTGGCCAACTATGTGTAATTAGTTTTTGCTCCGCAGAAGGAGATAAGTAGGCTTCTGCTATGTTTAGTCGCTTTTTATATAAACTAACAAAATAGTTGGCTAAGGGTAAAATATCTCCCGTGCGTTCGCATAGGGGCAATAAATCTAACTCGGCAACCCGCAGGCGATAGTATAAATCTTCCCTAAAATTACCGGCGATCACCGCTTCTTCCAAATCTACGTTGGTTGCGGCAATCACCCGAACATTAATAGGGATGGCATGGCGCGCACCAATTCGAGTGACCTCTCGTTCTTGCAGAACACGTAGTAACTTTACTTGCATAGAGAGTGGTAAATCTCCAATCTCATCCAGAAAGATAGTGCCGCCATTTGCCGCTTCAAACCAGCCGGCTTTCTGAGACACCGCACCAGTAAATGATCCTTTTTCATGGCCAAACAGTTCGCTTTCCACGAGTGTTTCTGAAAATGCGCCACAATTTACCGCCACAAAAGGCTTGTCTTTTCTAGCACTTAATTCGTGTACATGTCTTGCAATTAGCTCTTTGCCCGTCCCCGTTTCCCCAATGATTAAAACTGTCGCATCACTAGGCGCAATCAATTCAATATGTTGATGCAATGCACGCGATTTTGGGTCTTCAAATACTAAGGCTGTCGCACGTATAGAGGTAGAGAGCTTTTGTGCATTTGGGAGTGTTATTAGTTGCATTTTTCTACTTTCTATTTCGTTATCGATTAATCCACATAATCGTTATTTCAGATGATTATTCTGCAAAATCTGTCTATTTCACATGTGAATGTGTTTGTTTCGTTCAAAACAATTTGTTGCTTGATTGTTGGTATATTAGCAACCCACTTCATCATGACAAAGTAATCAATGATGAGTTGTAAATTCCATTTGGTTATATGACGGTGAAGCAACCATCGATACTTCGAAAAAGTGTCTTTCTAGATGCAATATTTCCATATGAAATATATTTATTGTTTTTTATTCCTTCTAATTCTTTACAAGCTGAGTAAACTAGTAAAAAACAACAGAAGGAAGCGCAACATGAGCGCCACTATTTTGAATAGCCGTTTTATTGTGGTTCCAGGATGGAAAAACTCTGGGCCTTTGCATTGGCAATCTAGTTGGGCAAATTCATTACCAAATGTAAGCCGTGTGTATCAAGAAAATTGGCAAGAGCCACAGTTAGAAAAGTGGTTAGAAGGCTTAAATAATGCGATCGAAGCATCTACAACGCCTGCCATCTTGATTGCTCACAGCTTAGGCTGCATTACCGCCACGCATTGGGTAAAAAGAAATTTGAAATCCGGGCGAGTAAAAGGGCTTTTCCTAGTAGCGCCTGCCGATATTGAAAGAGCAAATGCACCTAAGGAAATTAGCCAATTTGCGCCCATATTAAAAGAAAGGATCCCTGTTCCGACGCATGTTATTGCAAGTACGAATGATCCATTTTGCCAATTAGATAGAGCGAAAACCTTTGCCAAGCACTGGGAAGCAAGCCTCACCATTCTGCCAGATGCTTTTCATATCAACGCCGAAAGTGGGCACCAAACTTGGAATGAAGGGAAGGTGTTGTTGTACCGTTTTACCGAAGAAGTCAGTCGATTAGTTGCATAACCGTTATTGATGACAAGTGGAGAAAACCATGCAAGCACTCATTGTGGGCGCAGATACACTTGGTAACATACCCAAGTTGCTGGCCGAATACGATATCAATATTCTGAAACACGTTTCAGGTAGAAATGCCTCTCACCAACGGAAAACATCTGCCTTACCCAAAAAGGCAGATTTAATGATCTTATTTACCGATTTTCTCGGACATAATGTAATGAAACATTATCGTGAAATCGCTTACACCCAAGGTGTACCAGTGATGGTCTGCCGGCGATCTACAACCGAATTACAAATACAGCTTTCCAGTGCGGGATTAGCAAAGCTCACCTTACATTAATATTATTGTAGATTGAGTGATGTCACGTTTAAGACATTACCCAATCTACACCAGCATCAAACGCAATTTTTCTTTGCACTTCATTATGTACGTCAGCCAGTGTTAATGTATTGGTTACCTCATGGCAAGCTTGCACAAGCGCACGAAATCCCTTCTTTAGCGGTTCTTCAACCAACATCCTCGATGAAAAACGATCAGGCAATTGGATCTGGTCTGGTCCAAATGTCCACATATGTAAGCAGTCTGTCACACCTGGTTTATCTAACTTTAGCCCTAGCCGATAACCCCGCTGACGATAGTTATCGATCGCTTTTTGCAAGCGTTCTGGCGAACACGCATTGTGATGCACTATTTTTAAGGTGAGTAACTCGGCTGGAAGCGACCAATAATCCATTAATTGATGTTGAAAAACACCATGTAATTCATCTAGTGACTCCATGTGTTTTCCTTGAAGATCAAGTGAAAATGGGTCGGCTTCATATTGAATTGCAAAATTACTGGTGTGCAAGGCTCTAATCATTCGATCCAGCAAAATGATTCGCTTAGGATTGGACTCAACAGCAAAAATAATTTGCTCATCGATCAACCGTTGATGCGGCCCTTTGATGATTAGGCGTGCCTCTACGGCCTTTTGCTTTAGGCTTTTTAGCTCTATCACCGGGAAAAATCGGCTCTCTAAGTGCCACTCCCCAAATTGCGCCACGATTTTATCGTTTTCAACTTTGAGTCCATAGAGATCAACGCTCTGAATACCTAATAACAGGTTGAGCTTCTGACAAATTTTACCTAGTGCTTGTTCATTATTCATATTATTTTCTGACTATCCATTTGCGTTTGCTTGAAAACGCATTCATCGGCCATCTTAAATAATGAATAACAATAAAAGAAATCACACTTAGCTATATTTTCATTGCTCTTTGATCTATAGACCCTAGATGCTTGACACCAACTCTTTATATATTAATTTGGAATAAAATAATCTTTTAATATTATTTTTTATTCATTTTAGACAGTGATAGTCTTGCTTCATTGAAAATAAAACAAAGGAAGCAAGATGTCGGTTTTAGCAATTTTAGGCAGCCCAAGCAAACAATCAAAAACGGGCAGGTTAATTGAGAGAGCAGAGCAATTGCTCACTCAACAAGATATCCAATTAAATACGATCAGGGTGCATGACTTTGATGCAGAAAAATTACTTCATGCAGATTTTTCCGACCCTAGTATCAAAGCATTTCAAGAGGCGGTGAAATCAGCAGACGGCTTAATTATTGCCACCCCAGTTTATAAGGCCGCTTATGCGGGCGCGTTAAAAGTCTTGTTAGACCTAATTCCTGAAGGCGGGCTAGAAGGTAAACCCGTGCTTCCTTTGGCTTCTGGTGGCACGCCTGTTCATCTACTCGCAGTGGATTATGCAATTAAACCTGTGTTGGCAGCATTAAAGGCCGGTCATATCCAACAAGGTGTATTTGCGGTTGATAAACAAATCAAAGTAAATGATGAAGGTCATGTGCAGTTGGATGAAGAACTAGATGAACGAATTACCCCAGCGGTTTTGCAGTTTGCAGAACAGGTTCAAAAAGCGCATCCACATTTCAAGGCACCGCAAGGCCACCAGCAAAAACCTAGTAATTTACAAATTTGCTTATAAAAACTTACTTCAATAGAAATTCAATAACGATAAAAAGGAATCATCATGGCAATTCAGGCAATTAATGTTAGAAACCAATTCAAAGGGAAGATTAAAGAGATTATTGAAGGGCCTGTATTATCGGAAGTAGATGTTGAAACCCCGGCAGGCACGGTGACCTCTGTTATTACGACCCGATCAATCAAAGAGCTAAATCTAGGCGTAGGTTCTGAAGTGATTGCCTTTGTAAAATCAACAGAAGTATCTATCGCAAAACTGTAATTCCTATCCCATCTAATGATAAGACTCCTGCTTGCAAATACTCTGGTTTTCTTTGTTGCCGGAGTCAGCAGGAGTCAACATGCCTTTTACTTCATCTTCACTTAGCCCAGAAACCCTTGCCGTTCACAGCCAATTAAAGCCTAGTGAGCCATACAAAGACATTGTTTCTCCCATCTATGTCGCGACTACATACGAAAGAGCGGCAGACAATCGTTATCCCGGTGGTCGTGTTTATTCTAGGGATGGCAATCCGACTTATATCGATATTGAGCAATGCTTAAGTAAGTTAGAAAACGGGGAAGATGCGTTGTTATTTGCGTCAGGGATGGCCGCAGCAACCTCTGTTTTTCAAGCATTGCAACCCGAATCTACCGTGCTAGCGCCTAAGCATATGTATTGGGCGCTACGAAAATGGTTAATTCAATTTACTCAGCAATGGAAAATTCATCTGCATTTTTATGAGAATGGAAATTCAGACGAGATAATTACTTTACTCTCACAACATCAGGTTGATCTCATTTGGATTGAAACACCCGCGAATCCAACATGGGAGTTAACGGATGTAGCCGCTATTACTAAATCAGCCAAGCAAAAAGGCACACGCATTGCGGTTGACGCCACGGTGATGACCCCCGTGTTGGCTAAGCCACTGGATTGGAGGGCTGATTTGGTGATGCATTCAGCGACTAAATACCTGAATGGGCATTCTGATGTGATTGCAGGTGCACTAGTGACAAAAGTCGTATCGCCATTTTGGCAACGAATACGTGAAATCCGCGCCTTAGGCGGGAGTGTATTAGGGCCCTTTGAAGCATGGTTATTGCAACGCGGATTAAAAACCCTTTTTCTTCGAGTAAAAACGGCAAGCGCAAATGCGTTAGAATTAGCGTACTACTTGGAGCAACACCCACAGATACTATCCGTCAGTTATCCGGGGCTAAGTTCATTTCCCCAACATGAATTAGCAAAAACACAATTTACCAACGGATTTGGCGGCATGTTATCTATCCGTATCAAGGGGGGAGCCCAACAGGCCATTGCGGTAGCTGCGGGTTTACAAGTTTTTAAACGTGCAACCTCTTTAGGTTCGGTAGAAAGTTTAGTAGAACATCGGAAAAGTGTAGAGGGCGAGGGTAGTGCATGCCCTGATGATCTACTTCGACTATCTATCGGGATCGAAAACATCCATGATCTCATCCAAGATTTTCGACAAGCACTAGATCAATTAGAAAAATAATCCATTACTGGAGAAATTAATGTCGGTTCCAATCACCGCTTTCAACTATCCCTGCTATGAGGTTTTCAATGCATCGCTTCCACAAGAGGCAGATGTTGTGATTGCTGGCGCAGGCATCATGGGGTTAGCGACAGCCTATTATCTGGCCAAAAGAGGGCTATCAGTCGTTATTACAGATAAATCTAGAATTGCAGGTCAGCAATCTAACCGTGCATGGGGTTGGGTGCGCCAGCAAGGAAGAGACCCGGCAGAAGTGCCGCTCATGCAGGCGTCTAACCAGATTTGGCAGACCTTAGCACAAGAATTAAATGGTGACATAGAGTGGCGCCAACAAGGGTGCCTATACGCAGGGGAAACGGCGGAAGACATGGCATCACACGAGGCTTGGTTACCGATTGCCAAAGACCACCAACTAGATACCCGCCTGATTACTAGCAGCGAAGTCTCCAGACTAGTTCCCGGTTTGGCAACGTCGGTCAAAGGTGGCTTGTATACAGCCAGTGATGGACAAGCTGAACCACGCCGTGTTGCGCCTTTATTTGCTAAACGTGCTCAGGAACTAGGTGCCATTATTCTAGAAGGTAATGGAGTAACCGGCATCGAAACAGAGAATGGAAGAATTTCAGGCGTACAAACAGAAAGAGGGTTAATTAAGACTAAACATTTTGTTTGTACATCAGGCGCGAGTAGTTGGCGGCTTTTACAACTGCTAGATATCCAGCTACCGCAGCATATTGTCAGAGGCAGTGTATCAAGAACGTCGCCAGGCCCTGCGATTAGTGGCACCACCTACTTAGGCAATAATGTAGGTATCAGGCAACGTAGTGATGGTACGTTTAATTTAGCGGAAGGTGCGCAAGTAGATATAGATATCACACTTGGCCATCTAAGAGGATTAGAGTGGTATCTTGGACCGCTTTGGCAACAAAGAAGCTCGTTTAGATTTAACCTGAATGGTGCATTTCTGCAAGATATTGCTAACCATTTTCCATTTTCAGAAGCATCTCAAAATGGAAAATTAATTCATATTCGTGATCCGCATCTTCGCCCGAATGACAAGATCCAGCGCCAATCACTCGCTGCGCTGAAACAATCTTTCCCTAACCAAAAAAATGTGCAAATTTTGGAAACATGGGCAGGGGGGATTGATGTGGTGCCTGATGGCATTCCGGTGATCGATGCGCCATCCAACCATCCAGGATTACTCATTGCAACGGGATTCTGCGGACACGGATTTGCGATGGGGCCAATCGTTGGAAAGTTATTGTCTAATTGGATTGTGGATGGTGAACCCGGTATGAATCTACACGCGTTTCGATTGGCAAAATACGCAGAAAAAGACCTCAAACCACCATACTCATTATTCTAAAGTAAAACTTTAACTATCTTAGTTATACATTTGTTATTAAACAAAAAAAAGCACCAATAAATGGTGCTTTTTTTGTGTCTAGCTAATCTTTCGATTAGAACGCTGGCACTACGCCACCTTGGTATTTTTTCAAAATGAATTTCTTCACTTCTGGGCTAGTTAAGGCAGCAGCCAATTTCTTAATTGCTGGGCTATTTGCATTGTCTGGACGTGCAACTAACAAGTTTGCGTATGGAGATTTTTTCTCTGCGAACAAGCTATCTTTCACAGGGTTCAATTTCGCTTCCAACGCGTAGTTTGCATTAATCAATGCAACATCCACTTGGTTCAAAATACGCGGCAAGGTAGCTGCTTCTAGTTCTTTAAAGTTCAAGTTCTTAGGGTTAGCAACAATGTCTTTTACTGAAGCGGTGATGTTGGTTGGATCTTTTAATTTAATCAAACCATTTGCTTGAAGCAACAGCAAAGCGCGGCCAGAGTTGACGGCATCGTTAGGAATTGCAACGGTTGCGCCATTTGGAATTTGTGCAGTTTTCTTAAACTTTGTTGAGTAAGCAGCAAATGGCTCGATATGAACACCTTTGCTGGCTACAACCAAATGTGTGCCACGGTCTTGGTTAAATTTGTTCAGGTAAGGAATGTGCTGGAAGTAGTTAGCATCCAATTGCTTTTCTTCTACCTGCGTATTTGGCAGAACATAGTCATTAAATACTTTAACTTCCAAATCCACACCTTGTTTAGCCAAGATAGGCTTGATGTGCTCAAGAATTTCAGCATGTGGAATTGGGTTTGCAGCAACCACTAATTTAGTTGGTGCAGCAAATACAGAAACCGAAGCCAACAAACCGACTAGTAAGGTTGAAAATTTACGAGAGAGAGTCATTTTATTACCTTTCTTTTAAGAAAAATTTCCCCCTGAATGCCCTTGTGAGGCATTCATTTATATAAGGGAGGTACTAACGAGGAGAGAACTTAAATTAGATTTACTTCCGACGAAGTCGCGTAGATACACGATCTCCAATGGTTTGAAGTACTTGCACAAGTATGAGCAGCAAGACAACGGTGACAATCATCACATCGGTTTGAAAACGTTGATAACCATAACGTACCGCCAAGTCTCCTAAACCACCACCGCCAATCACACCAGACATAGCAGTGTAAGAAACCAGCGCAACGGTAGTTACCGTAGCAGCCGAAATTAGCCCAGGCAATGCCTCTGGCAAGAGTACCTTAAAGATAATCTGCTTAGTCGAAGCACCCATTGCTTGGCTCGCCTCGATCACCCCTTTGTCTACTTCTTTTAAAACATTCTCAACCAAACGGCCAAAGAAAGGTGCTGCACCAAAGACTAGAGGAGGAATCGCGCCAGTCACACCGATTGATGTGCCGGTGATCAACAAAGTGACGGGAATTAACAAAATAAGCAGAATGATAAATGGCAAAGATCGCAACACGTTCACGATAAATGACAAAAATGCATATAGTTTAGGCTTTGCATAGATACCGCCGGGCGCAGTTAAATACAACGCAATACCCAGTGGCAGGCCTAGCAAAATGGTAAAGACGAGCGAAATGCCCAGCATGATGAACGTATCAATGGTTGCGCCGCCAATTTCTGGCCAGCTAACATTGGCAAAGGTGAAAATTTCTTGGAAGTTCATTGAATCACCTCTGTTTTAACGCCATGCGCTGCAAATACCGCTAATATTTCAGCAGAAGATAAATGATCTGCTTTAATGCCAGCAATTAACTGACCAAAAGATTCTCCTTTGATCTCTGAAATGGCACCTTGGAAAAGGTTGTAATGGATCTGATGTTCTCTGCTTAATTTATCCAAAACTGGGTTTAATGCAGCCTCTCCAGTAAAGGTTAGTTTTAGCAGTAGACCATCATGCAAATGTTTCTTCCGCAATAGAGTGGGGTCTAGATGCAGGCCTGTTTCAGCTAATAAGCTCTTTGTTACCTCATGCGCTGGGAACAAAAAGACATCAATCACTTTACCGGTTTCAACCACACTACCTTTATCTAGCACAGCTACGCGGTCGCAAATCTGACGAATCACGCGCATTTCATGGGTAATGAGCACAATGGTTAAGTTAAGCTTCTGATTAATATCTTGTAACAGCTGCAAAATAGACTCGGTTGTTTCCGGATCTAACGCGGATGTCGCTTCATCACATAGCAATAGCTCTGGCTGATTTGCTAATGCGCGCGCAATACCAACACGCTGCTTTTGGCCACCAGATAACTGAGCAGGGTAGGCATTTCGATGAGCAGATAATCCGACTAATGCGAGCAATTCGGTTACCCGAGCGTTGATTTCAGCGTCAGTTAATTGGCCTGCTAATTCAAGTGGAAATCGGATATTTCCTTCAACGGTTCTAGAAGACAATAAATTGAAATGTTGAAACACCATGCCAATTTTTTGTCTTGCCTGTTGCAGAGCAGTTGTATCTAGAGACAAAAGATCGAGCTGATTAATACTGATAGAGCCAGTATCTGGTCTTTCTAATAAATTGAATGTGCGAATCAATGTGCTCTTTCCAGCACCTGATCGACCAATAATGCCAAAAATTTCACCTTCTTGAATTTCGAGCGATACATCATTCAATGCATTGATCGAAATACCATTGCTTACAAATTGTTTGTGTAGGTGATCAACCTTTATCACAACGTTTCCTTTATTAACTACTTGTATTTAATTTCTACCAAAACCTGGTGGGTTTTAGCGATTGAAGCCTATTGTATACAATCTCTATATAATTAAAAAATAATTTTTAATGATTAATTTATTTAATTTACTTATATAAAATTTTTCATACAGAAAAAAACAGGGGCATTGCGATCAACAATGTCCCTGTTTGGGTTGTTTGAAACTACTAAAAATTTTTCAATTAGGCTGAGGTTGCCAAACCGGTTGCCGGATCAAATAATCCTTCAAATAACACAGAGCTGAGATAACGTTCTCCTGAATCCGGCAAGATAACTACAATCGTTTTTCCTTCATTTTCAGGGCGTTGCGCAATTCTGGCTGCCGCTGCGACAGCTGCCCCACTCGAAATACCAGATAGAATACCTTCTTCTCTCGCAAGCCTTCTTGCATAAAGAACAGCATCTTCATTCGATACCGTTTCAACAGCATCAATCAAGCTTAAGTCGAGTATAGCGGGTACAAATCCAGCACCAATTCCCTGAATTTTATGTGGACCAGGTTTGACCGTTTCGCCATTTCTCGTTTGTGTGATGACCGGGCTCGCTTCTGGCTCTACGGCAATTGAGGTTAGTGGAAGTGCTTTTGTTTGTTTTAAATAACGCGATACACCCGTAATGGTTCCACCAGTTCCTACTCCGGCAACAAAGTAATCGACCTTGCCATCTGTGGCTTCAAATATTTCAGGGCCGGTGGTCGCTTCATGAATGGCAGGGTTAGCAGGGTTCTTAAACTGCTGTAGCAAAACAAACTTTTCTGGTTGGCTAGCGGCAATTTCTTCTGCTTTTGCAATGGCTCCCGCCATTCCTTTTGATCCTTCAGTCAAGATTAGTTTTGCTCCATATGCAGCGAGCAATTTTCTCCGCTCAAGACTCATGGTTTCTGGCATGGTGAGTGTCAACGGGATTCCTTTTGCTGCGGCGACAAACGCCAATGCAATCCCTGTATTTCCGCTTGTCGGTTCTACAATCTCTTTACCTGGGCCGAGAACACCTCTTGCTTCTGCATCTGCTACTAGTGCAGCACCAATACGGCACTTCACCGAGTAAGCAGGGTTTCTTCCTTCAATTTTGGCTAGCACCGTCGCTTTTGCGCCATCTAAGATTCGATTGAGTCGAACTAGTGGGGTATGGCCAATTGCATCTGTATTATTTTCAAACCATTTACTCATTTTCTTTATCCTTTTATTCCACTTTGGCTAGGCTTATTGCTAGAAAATTCATGACACCACAGGAGTTTTAGCTGCTTGGGTCTGATGTCGCTCTTTATCTTGATTAGTCAGCAACAGATGATGATTCAACTTATTTCGTTTGGTCTGTAGATAAGACAAATTAAATGGATTCGCTTTCACTTCTAGTGAGACACGTTCAGATATGTTCACGCCAGATAAGCGAAGTGAGGCTTCTTTTTCAGGATTGTTTGTCATGAGACGAACAGATTGAATGTGCATTAACGCTAATATTTTGGAGACGGCATGGTAATGTCGGCTATCTACCGGTAAACCCAATGCCTGATTAGCCTCAACGGTATCTAACCCTCTATCTTGTAGCTGGTAGGCGCGAATTTTATTCGCTAAGCCAATGCCTCTTCCTTCTTGCCCACGTAAATAAACCAGCACGCCAGTACCAGCGCTAGCAATTTGCTGAAGCGATGCTTCCAATTGCTCACCGCAATCGCATTTCAAAGAACCGAACGCATCGCCAGTTAAGCATTCAGAATGAATGCGTAGTAGCACATTCTTTGCATTTTCTAGTTCCCCCATATGCAACACAATATGTTCCTCTTGCGATTGCGCGGACCGAAACACACTAGACTGAAATAACCCATGCTTGGTTGGTAACTTCGCAGAGGCAATGCGTTGAAAGTGATTTTCTGTACGTACGCGGTGGGAGATTAAATCGGCAATGGTGATGATTTTTAATTGATGCTGCTTAGCAAAAGAAAACAGATCCGGTCGTCTAGCCATAGAACCATCTTCATTGACTATTTCGCATAGCACACCCGCAGACTTGAGGCCGGCTAGTTTTGCCAAGTCTAACGCTGCTTCAGTATGACCAGGCCGCTCTAGCACGCCGCCATCGCGCGCCCTTAGCGGAAAAATATGACCGGGTTTCGCAAAGTCATCTCCTGTCGTCGTCTCATCCGCAAGCGAATTAAGCGTTAATGCTCTATCTGAAGCAGAAATACCAGTGGTAGTCCCATGCAAATAATCGACACTAACGGTGAATGCGGTGGTAAATGATTCATTATTTTTCTGCACCATTTGGGGAAGCTTAAGCTGATCGATTCTTTCCCCTGATAACGCGACGCATACTACGCCACTAGAGTAACGCACCAAAAATGCCATCTTTTCGGAGGTGATTTTCTCCGCCGCGATAATCAGATCTCCTTCATTTTCTCTTTCCGTATCATCAACCACTACCACAAATTCACCATTGGCAATGGCTTCAATGGCATCCTCTACTGCATCAAATTGCTGATTATTCGCACTCATCTATATTCCTTCTAATCCCCAATAACATTCTTCGATTTCAAGAGTAAAAAGTAGGGCTGGGATATTCATTGTTTAACGCCCAGTGACCCAACTCTTTACGTTTGTAATCCACAGGATCATGAAGAGAATGCGTACGAATATTTCGCCAAAAACGATCTAATCCCAACGATGCCGTCGTCGCTCTTGCGCCTGTCACGTCAAATAATCGGCTAGTAATATCGAGGCCAACTTGTGCAGAGGCTACTTTTGCTGTCGCAGTCGCAATGGCCACTTCACCTCGATGAGCTGGTGTTAGTTGATCTCCAACCGACCAAGCATCATCCAGTAAATGAGCGGCCTTCTCTGCTAATAGACGGCTACTTTCTAAACCAATCCAGAAATCGCCAAAATGACCTAAGGTATACGGGTCTTGTGATGCGTGATCTACCCCTGAAGCAGCCCATGCACGTGAGGATTGCGAGGTATATTGCTTGGCTGCTTGATATGCCCCTTCAGCAATACCAATGTAGATATTGGTTAAAATTTGCTGAGCAATTAAAGGACGTAACGCAGAATATGGGGTAGATAAAGGACCTGGGTTGCTTAGCACTTCATGTGCGTCAACGCGTACATTTTGCAACTCAATGCTACCACTATCTGTTTGCCGCTGACCGATGTTATCCCAATCCTGAAAAATATTGATGCCTTCACGTTCAGTCGGTAACACCGCAATAATCAGCTTTTTTGTTGTCTGATCGATCGCCGAAACAAGTAATCTATTCGAATCGGTTGCACCAGAGCAAAAGCTTTTATTTCCACTAAAAACAAATCCGTCTGCCAGTGGCTGACTAATTGTCCGGGTATCTAGCGGGTTTAATGCATTTCCCCAAAACCAATTGAGTTTGGCTGTTTGCTCAAACCATGGCTCCCATTGGTCTGGCTGGCCAAACAATTGGGTAGATGCGAGTAATAGATGCTGAAAGGCAAAAACATGCGCTAGCGAGCTATCTACTGCGGCAAGTCTTCTAACAACCGTTAGCGTTTCTGCCCAAGAGGCACCAATACCGCCATATTGCTTTGGAATCCACAACGCGAGTAAGCCACTTTGACGAATCGCATCTCGTTCGACTTGCGCGGTTCCCCCTTTTTTATCTCGTGCAATCGCGGTCTTATCCAGAAAAGCAATTAACGCATCTACTTTTTCTTGATAAGCCGGCGTTGCAAGCGAATGTTCGCCTAAGAAAGTCATGAAGCACTCCTTTCTTTGGCATCTTGTATATTGGTCGGAACGATATCATTTGCAATTACTTCACCAAATGGACCGGTGAGGTTACCTTCTTGTTTCCGGCTTGGTTTTGCATGAGATAGCGGAAGCAATGGAAATACTAGTTCAGCAAAACGATAGGATTCTTCTAAATGCGGGTATCCAGATAAAACAAAATTATCGATTCCCAGCGCCGAGTATTCTTTAATACGCTCAGCTACGGTTTCAGGGTCCCCAACTAATGCAGTCCCTGCGCCCCCACGCACCAAGCCGACCCCAGCCCATAAGTTTGGAGATACTTCTAACTGATCGCGCTTTCCACCATGCAACGCAGCCATTCTCTGTTGGCCCACAGAGTCAAACCTAGCAAAAGATTTTTGTGCGGATGCAATTGTTTCATCAGATACATGAGAGATGAGCTTTTCCGCAGCTGCCCATGCCTCTTCATTTGTTTCCCTTACAATGACATGCAGGCGAATACCAAACTTAACCGTTCTACCTAGTTTTGCCGCACGCGCACGCACATCCGCTATTTTTTCTGCCACTTGCTGAGGTGGTTCCCCCCAAGTTAAATAGACATCAATTTGTTCTGCCGCTAAATCATGTGCTGCCTCACTAGAGCCCCCAAAATAGAGGGGAGGGTACGGTTGTTGTACTGGTGGATATAAGGTTTTTGCATTTTCAACTTGAAGATGCTTACCTTTAAAAGTGACTGACTCACCAGACAGCACGCCACGCCAAATTTTTAGAAATTCATCAGAGACTTCATATCTTTCTGTATGATCAAGATATATACCATCCCCATGTTGCTCATCTGGGTCTCCACCTGTAACAACATTAATCAGTAAGCGGCCATCTGTTAATCGATCTAAAGTACCGGCCATGCGCGCAGATACCGTTGGCGAAATAATGCCAGGGCGAACAGCCACCAGAAATTTCAATTGTTTGGTGAATGGCGCAACAGCGGATGCCACAATCCAAGCATCTTCACAACTTCTGCCGGTAGGAATTAATACACCGTAATAACCTAACTCATCTGCCGCTTGTGCTACTTGCTTTAGATAAGACAAGTCCACAGATCGCGCGCCCTTGCTTGTTCCTAGATATCGACTATCACCATGTGTAGGCAAAAACCAAAATACATTCATCTGACTATCCCATTCTGTTTGATCTAATTATTTAGTTATTTAGATTTTTATTTAAAATAATTACTTGTTATAACAAACAATGTTTTAGCAACAGTTATGCCAAGTGCCATCTTTTGATTGTGATTTATAAAAAATATCTATAAATATTTGATTTATAAAGATATTACCGACTAGCAATACTCCCGCTATCTTCTTTGCTTTTCATCTGGCCGCGCACAATTCACCAGGTTTGTTGCTGTAGAAGCAATCGGTCGGCGGCATTGTTGATTGTGCAGCACTTCATTAACTTAATAGATCAATATTGCATATAAATATCAATTTAAAGTATTTAATGAAATATGATTTTATCGATAGACTCAGCCTCAATATCACTACACACACAGGAATGAGGGCTTCTATATGTTTAAAAAATCTTTAATTTCTCTGGCACTACTAGCGGCAAGTTCAGCAGCCATTGCAGACGTTTCCTTGCTAAACGTTTCATATGATCCAACTCGTGAGCTGTACCAAGATGTCAACAAAGCGTTTGCTGAAAAGTGGAAAAAAGAAACCGGTGAAACAGTCACGATCAAGGCTTCACATGGTGGTTCTGGCAAACAAGCACGTTCGGTAATTGATGGTCTAGAAGCAGATGTCGTGACACTAGCACTAGCGCAAGACATTAATGAAATTTCGGAAAAGGGTGGTTTATTGCCTGCTAATTGGCAAGCACGCTTACCAAACAACAGCACACCGTATTACTCAACTATCGTGTTTTTAGTCAAAAAAGGGAATCCAAAAGGAATTAAAGATTGGGGTGATCTAATCAAGCCTGGTGTACAAGTCATTACACCAAACCCGAAAACATCTGGTGGTGCACGTTGGAATTACCTAGCCGCATGGGGATGGGCTTTGCAAAAGAATAAAGGCGACCAAAATAAAGCCAAAGCATATGTCGCAGAGTTATTTAAGCACGTACCAGTATTAGATTCTGGTGCACGTGGCGCTACCACGACATTCGTTGAAAAAGGGGTGGGGGATGTGTTGATTGCTTGGGAAAACGAAGCCTTACTTTCTTTGAAAGAACTTGAGCCAGGTAAATTTGAAATTGTAGCGCCTAGCGAAAGTATCTTGGCCGAGCCGCCAGTCGCCGTTGTAGATAAAAACGTGGCAAAGCACAACACCAAAAAGCAAGCAGAAGCCTATTTAAAATTCTTGTACACACCACAAGGCCAAGAAATCATTGCTCAAAACTACTACCGTCCACGTGATACAGCGGTTTCAGCCAAGTACGCCAAGCAGTTTCCAAAAGTAAATCTATTTACGTTGAGTGAATTCTTCGGAGATTGGCCAAAAGCCAATAAAGCCCACTTCGCAGATGGTGGCACTTTCGATCAGATTTACCTGCCTCGTTAATGACTCACTGGAGAACTAGCAGACGTTTTGCTGGTTCTCCTATCCCACCTAATCTGAGTACTGAATTATGTCCACATCTCAACGCGTTTTACCCGGCTTTCGGCTCTCTTTAGGCTATAGCGTTCTGTATTTATCGTTAATTGTTCTGATCCCACTATCTGCCATTTTCTTTAAAACCAGCTTAATGAAGTGGGATGACTTTTGGTCGCTTGTTTTATCGCCGCGTGCCTTGGCTAGTTATAAAGTCACCTTTGGTTCATCACTCATTGCAGCACTAATTAATTGCTTCTTTGGATTAATTGTTGCTTGGGCGTTAAGCAGATATCAGTTTTTGGGAAAGCGATTTTTTGATGCCTTAGTCGATTTGCCATTTGCCTTACCCACCGCAGTTGCAGGGATTACGTTATCGACTTTGTATTCAGCAAACGGCTGGGTAGGCCAGTATTTAGAACCACATGGCATCAAGGTTGCGTACACCCCATTGGGTATTGTGGTTGCGCTTACCTTTATTGGTTTGCCATTTGTTGTCAGAACACTCCAACCCGTTTTAGAAGACTTGGAATCAGAAGTAGAAGAAGCGGCCGCCTGCTTAGGGGCTAGCCGTTGGCAGACATTTGCCAAGGTAATTTTCCCAGCCATCTTACCGGCATTACTCACGGGGTTCACCCTCTCTTTTGCAAGAGCTATTGGCGAATACGGCTCGGTGATATTTATCGCAGGCAACATGCCGATGATTTCAGAAATTACCCCTTTATTAATTGTCGCCAAGCTTGAACAGTACGATTACAGCGGTGCAACGGCACTAGCACTCGTTATGTTAGTGATCTCATTTGCCCTGTTATTTGCAATTAATGGATTGCAATGGTGGACCAGCCGTCGCGGACAGCGTTAATTGGAGAAGAAGAATGACAACCCGAAAAATCACTCAGTCAACGCAAGAACCAGCATGGGTAAGGTATACCCTAATCAGCATTGCACTTTTATTTTTATTAGCCTTTTTATTCTTACCTTTAGTTTATGTTTTTGCACAAGCATTTGGAAAAGGGATTGAAACCTATTTAACGGCCATTCAAGAGCCAGATGCATGGGCAGCGATCAAGTTAACCCTGTTAACCGCCGTCATTGCCGTTCCCTTAAATTTAGTCTTTGGGGTTGCCGCCTCTTGGGCGATTGCTCGGTTTGAGTTTAGAGGGAAATCACTACTGATTTCATTCATTGATCTACCGTTTGCCGTCAGCCCGGTGATTTGTGGACTGATTTATATCTTGATGTTTGGTTCTCACGGTTGGTTTGGCCCTTGGTTACAAGCGCACGATATCAAGATCGTCTTTGCATTACCCGGGATTGTCTTAGCCACCGTTTTTGTCACATTCCCTTTTGTTGCACGTGAATTAATACCGCTCATGCAGGCACAAGGAAAAGATGAAGAAGAAGCCGCCATCTCTCTTGGTGCTAGTGGCTTTCAGACCTTCTTGCGGGTGACTTTGCCGAATATTAAATGGGGCCTTTTATATGGCGTCATTCTTTGTAACGCCCGAGCAATGGGGGAGTTTGGTGCAGTGTCGGTTGTGTCTGGCCATATTCGTGGAGAGACCAATACCATGCCATTACATATCGAAATTTTATATAACGAATACCAGCAGGAAGCAGCCTTTGCAGTTGCCTCCCTCCTGGCATTCCTCGCACTCATCACGCTGCTCTTAAAAACAGTTGTGGAGTGGCGACTTAAGAAACAACTAGCAAATCAAGAAGAATTGCCACCCGATGGCATCCCTACGCAACAAGTAGCGTCAATCTAAAGACGATATTGGAGTGAACTATGAGTATCGATATTCAACATATTTCTAAACAGTTTGGCAGCTTTGTAGCGCTAGACAATATTAATTTGAGTTTACCAACGGGCGAATTGACTGCGTTGCTAGGTCCATCTGGCTGCGGAAAAACGACACTATTACGAATTATCGCCGGAATGGAAAGTGCAGATAAAGGCCAAGTCCTGTTCTCTGGTAATGATGCTACCCACCTTCATACAAGAGATAGAAATGTGGGTTTTGTCTTTCAGCATTACGCCTTGTTCCGCCATATGACTGTATTTGAAAATGTGGCATTCGGTTTACGGGTAAAACCAAAGTCTGAAAGACCATCTGAATCTCAGATCAAGAAAAAAGTCAGCCAATTATTAGATTTGGTACAGCTAGGTTGGTTAGCAGATCGATATCCTTCGCAGTTATCTGGTGGTCAACGTCAACGCATCGCGCTAGCGCGAGCATTGGCAGTAGAACCGAAAGTGTTACTGCTAGACGAACCCTTTGGCGCATTAGATACCAAGGTGAGAAAAGAACTGCGCCGCTGGTTGCGCCATCTGCATGATGAAATGCACATTACGAGTGTCTTTGTGACGCATGATCAAGAAGAGGCGCTAGAAGTAGCCGATAAGGTGGTTGTCCTAAACAAAGGCAAGATAGAGCAAATAGGTACGCCGGACGAAGTTTATAGCCAACCTGCGACTCCCTTTGTTTACCAGTTTTTAGGGAACGTCAATGTGTTTCGCAGCCGTGTGCATGGTAGTTGGGCTGATATTGCCAATCACCATGAAGAGGGGGATTCAATTGCATTTATCCGCCCACACGACATTGAGATTCAAAGAGAGGCTAGCCTAGGCGCATTGCAAGCAACGGTTAAATTTGTTCATCCAATTGGCCCGGTTGTCCGAGTAGAAATTGCACATCAAAGTGAAACAATTGATGTGGAGTTATCTAGAGAGCGACAAACCATACTGAACCTGCGACATGGGGAACAAATTTGGTTTAAACCTAGGCAAGTGCAAGTGTTCGATAGTGTGGAAGACTTTGTGATTTAATTGCGTAGCACCGAAATAGCAATTAACCTTTATATACCCAAAAGAAATTAAAAAGTTATTTATTATTTCATGATCGTATGTAAAAATAGATTATCTATTTAATTTCTGGAACGAGAAAGTCGGTTAATTACCATGAAGCTACAACAATTACGCTACTTAGTAGAGGTTGCCAAACAAGGGCTGAATGTATCCGACGCGGCTGAGAAGTTGCACACTTCTCAGCCTGGTATTAGTAAACAAGTTCGTTTGCTTGAAGACGAATTAGGTGTGGATGTGTTTATTCGTCATGGAAAGCGCGTAGTTGGTATTACGAAACCAGGTAAGGCCGTTTTAGAAATATCTGAGCGAATCTTACGGGAAGCGGCAAATTTAAAACGGGTAGGGGATGAATTCTCTAGCCAAAGCGCTGGTAGCTTAACTGTTGCCACTACCCATACCCAAGCACGTTACGCACTACCCAAAGTCATCCAGCCATTCTTGAAACAATATCCAAATGTAAGTTTGTCGATTAAGCAGGGTAGCCCAACACAAATTTGCGAGATGGTACTTAGTGGTGAAGCAGATTTAGCCATCGCAACAGAAGGGATTGACCAGTTTAGAGAGCTAGTCATGTTGCCTTGCTATCAATGGAACAGAAGTGTGATTGTGCCAGACGGCCACCGACTGTTAGATTTTTCTGAAGTAACACTACAAGATATTGGTAAATATCCACTCGTGACCTATGACTTTGCTTTCTCTGGCCGCAGCAAAATGCAAAGAACATTTGAGTCAGCCGGAATTGAGCCTAACGTCGTATTAACTGCAATTGATGCAGACGTGATTAAAACCTATGTCAGCTTAGGTTTGGGGGTGGGCATTGTCGCTACCATGGCGTTTGAACCGGCAAAAGACATTGGGCTAAAAGCAATTGATGCCAGCCATTTATTCGAGCCATCTACAACGCGTATCGGCTTTAGAAAAGACACGTACCTCCGTGGCTTTGCATATGATTTCATCCAACTATTTGCGCCACACTTAACGAGAGAAGCCATTGAAAGCCAGATTACTCGTGCAGAAGAGTAAGGTACTTGTTTTCGGCGTACCAACAAAAACAGCCTCATAAAGAGGCTGTTTTTACTTTAAGCACATCAAACCTACTTTGACATAATTAGCTTCTAAAAGCAGATGCAGCTTCTGCCAATTCTTCTGCATGGCTTTGCATTTGCAATGCAGCACTGGCCGAGTTATCTACTGATGCTTGATTAGATAGGGTTAGATGGGCAACGGTTTGAATTTCACTACTCATGCTCTTAATGGCATGTTGCTGATCAGAGAGCGAGCTAACAATTTCTTGAATATGCTCGGTAATTTGATGTGTATTTTCACGAATGCCGCTAATCGATTCACTCGCATCAATGGTTGCTTGTACGCTAGTTGCTGAAGCGCTCACGCTGCTCTGCATCATGCTTACCGCGTGATCTACACTACCTCTAATTGCTTGAATTTGAGCAGAAATTTCGACAGTCGCATTCCCTGCACGCTCTGCTAACTTACGCACTTCATCTGCAACCACCGCAAATCCACGTCCAACCTCTCCAGCGCGCGCAGATTCAATCGCAGCATTTAATGCAAGCAAATTGGTTTGATCAGAAATTTCACGAATAGTATGGGTAATGCTCGCGATTTGATCTGTCTGTTTATTAAGATCATGTACCGCATCCGAAGCTTGCCCAATTTCAGTCGCAATTTTACGGATCGTATCCGCAGTAGAGTGAATCATCTCTTCACAATTGGTAATGCTCTTTTGGGTGTTAATCGCTTCTACCCCAATATCGGATGTACGTGTGCCCAATACCTCAACATTTTCTGCAATACGTTGCATACTGTCAGACATAGTTGCAGTGGCATCGCTTTGTTGATGAGAACTTTGTTGAATAGATTTTGAAGCGGTGGATAGGTTGGTGGCATTGGCACGTAACTCCATCGATAGATCTCGGATACGGCCTGTCATGGCTTTTAGCTGATCTTGCATCTTACCAAATGCTTCAAATAAGCTACCTTTTTCACCGGTAATGCGATGGGTCAAATCACCATTGGCAATTCTTTCAGCAACTGCTAGTGCATCGGCAGGCTCACCACCCAAAGTATGAAACACTTTTTTATAGGTGAAGATGCCACTAACGACCACGATTAAGGTCGTTAACACGGTTAAACCGATAATCAACATACTGAATTGTTCGATGTTTTGCTGGTTAGACGTCACCATCAGTAGGTTAGCGTCTTTTACACGCTTAGCAAGTTTATCCATTTCATCGGTTAATGCTGCTGCTCTATCATCAAAACCCGTCTGCGGCTTTTTCATGACTGCATTGCCAGCATCTCTGCCACTGGCAATGTAAGCATTTGCCATTTGATTACCCACATCAAAAAACACTTTGGATAACTCAGTGACACGGCCAGCATCTGCAGACATCGAGCTATCTAATGAGGCAATATTGTTAAGGTTGACTTGCAATGCATCATAATGTTCTTTGGCATCTGTCATGCCATCTTTATCACCCGTTGCACTCGCATCGGTCAGAAATTGCTGTACTTGAACAATATGAAAACGTGCATCTGCAATATTGACGGATAATCCTTGGGTTAGTCGGTGTTCTTCTGCATCTGCAACTTGCATTTTGCGCAAGCTTGCCATGCTTACCACGAGTAAAATAATCAGAAGAAGAGAAGAAACCACGGTGGCGCCGATCAATACAGACCGGAGTTTTAAAGAAGACTGACTATTCTGCATAACACTTCCCATCAATTGTTCGCGCTTTATGAGTATTTATTTTGCCTACTTCACAATATACGCACATTAATCTTTGTCAAATAAAATATTAACAAATTAATAATTAACTTATTTAAGTGAGTGATATTAAACGCATTTTTTGCTTAATCACATTTTGTAGTTCGATTAACTTTCCACTAAAGAAATGATTGGCGCCTGGAATAAGAATCACCGGAATTCCCTGTGGCCTAATCCAATCTAACAGGTTAGTTAGCGGCGCAATCTCGTCAGTTTCTCCATGAATAACAACCGCTTCTTTACTCACCAATGGCGTGTGATACACCCGTTTGCTTTCTACCGTGCCAGAAGGGGTGCCGAGCAAAAATAGTCCTGTCAGCGGAATATTTCGTTGTGCGAGTCTTTCTGCCAATTTGGTTTGTACATAAGCACCAAAAGAAAAACCAACTAAAATAAGTGCTTGATTAGGGTATTGAGACAATAGCCAATCGGTCACAATTTCCAGATCATCTGTTTCACCTTCACCGTGATCATGCGTGCCAGCAGTATGTCCAACCCCACGAAAATTAGGTCGAAAAACAGAATAGCCAAGTTGCTGAAATAACTTTGCTAATAAATGGGGGATTTTATGTGCAGCACTTCCCCCCATTAACGGTTGGGGGTGCGCAATGAGGACAATGCCTTGACTTGCAGCTAAGGGAAAATCACAGAAAACTTCAATTTGGCCAACAGGGCCAGAGACAAGGATGGTTTGTGTTTCTTGACGTTGCAATTTTATTTTTACCATAAGGTTCAATTACTTAAGCATTGAACCTTAAGTAAATGATGATTATCGATTCGCTTTTGCCTCACGTTTTCGAAGATATAATAGCTGATCAGCCTTTCTAATCATCGAACGGACATCAGGCATTTCATCTTTTTTCTCAGCATAGCCTACCGTTATCGTACACTGTTGGCTACCCGCACTAATATTTAGTTTTGCCACAGCGTCTCTTAGCTTTTCAGCCAAAATATGAGATTTAGTCTCATCAAATCCTGGGCAAATTAACCAAAACTCATCTCCACCGACGCGGCAAAGTTCATTGCGAGGACCTGCGACGGTTTTTAAGGTTTTGGCGATTAGCTGCAATACTTCATCTCCGCGCTCATGCCCGTAGAAGTCATTTACTTGCTTAAACCAATCTAAGTCAATTACCAAGCAAGAGAGCGGCTCGCTCATTCTACTCGACTTACCCCATGCCTGTTCAAGATGTTCGATTGCAAAACGGCGGTTAGAACACCCCGTTAGCGAATCGGTCATGGATAATTCTTGCAATTTACGGTTGCTATCAGAGAGTTCAGCCGCAAGTTCATGTACTTCTTTATACTGCCGAGCGGTTTCTCTTTGATAACGAATCATCCGTTCACCCGCTTTTAGGCGAGACAACAACACCCGTTCTTTAATTGGTTTAGGCACATAATCATTAGTACCCGCCTCAAACGATTCGACTAGATGATCCTCTTCAGATTTAGCAGTGAGCACCAAGGTAAACATCGATTTACCCCAAGGAGCTGAACGAATTTTTTGAATCAGTTCTAGACCACTCATCCCTGGCATCACCCAATCGGTTACCAATAAATCTGGGCGACTATCGTTCATCATGCAAAGCGCTTCTTCACCAGTTGTAGCAACAATCAAGTTGTAGCCTGCATTTTGCAGAATTTCGGTCAGCAGTAGTCTGGTAGATTTTTCATCATCCACCAACATTAAAGTGAGTTTTTCTTGGGAAGTATCTAGTGACTTAGACAGTACATCAGGGGAATTAATAACTTCCGTTACCCATTCAAAATTCATCCAACTTGAAGGGTCTAAATTGAGTAGCGAACTCCAAGCAGGTAGGCTTTCTGAAATCTGTAGGCCGATATCCAATACTTGTGTCATCTCTAGAGAAATACGGGCACTCCAGAGGTTTAGATCAGAAATCTTTTCGGCTGTTCTTGCTTCTTTGTTGCAGATTAAATCTGCCATCACATTCGATAAGGCAAGTGCACTAAGTAAGCCATATTCACGGCTACCAGAAATCAAACTCCCTTTATCGGGTAACCCATACGCTTCAATTGGCGCATAAAGCACAGACGGGATTCCCCAGCTGCGCAATAACTCCGCGCTCAGCTCCCAGTGATTTAATCCTAATGTATCCGTTTCTACTTGTTCTAACGTTAAGTTGGTTTTTTTATTAACGTGATCTAATAACTTGGCGTAAGGTTCAGGAAAAACGGAAGCAAGCGCTAAAGAACCAATATTAGCCAATAAGCCAATCGAAAAAGCTTCATCTAAGGCAGCCAGCCGAACCCGTGTAGAAATCGCCTGAAAACTTAACCCTACAAGTAAAGAATGAAGCCAAAAACGATTGTAATCAAACGCTTTGCAGCGAGGTTTTTGATCATGCTCAAGAATAGAAAAACCAATCACAATCGCCCGCAATCCAGGCAAGCCAACCATCATCAGCGCTTCTTTAATGCTGACAACCGCCCGCCCAGTGGTACGTGCACTATTCGCGACTTTTAATAACTTCGCTACAAAAGCAGGGTCTGCACTAATTGCCCGCTCCAATTCACGAATAGAGACATTGTCATCGTTCGTTAATTGAATAATCCGCATCGCAGATGCAGAGGGCGAGGGTAACTCCGCAGAGCTGAGAACCCTTTTAATTAGTACATTCTTGTCTGGTGCCGACATGGGTATTTACTTGTGAGATTTCATTTAAACGATGGTTATATTTCACGCAGTTGTGATTTTTAGCATGCTTAATACTATTTAGATGAATATAAGAATGAAGTAAAGCGTGAAATGACAAATTGAAGAAAATATTATGAAATAAGGGGCATTTCTTTGGGAAATATCAATCTTTCTCAAATGGGTACTTGTATTTAAACAGTCTAAATACTTGGAATGTAAAGTAACCTGTCCCTGCATGAGACTGGGACTTAGTGCTTTTTCAACTCGACTATTTTTTATTGCGGTTGATCCAAAATATCACGGTGATTGACATCCAACTTTACTCTCATGCTTGTGGATTGCCCATGAGAGTCAGTTGCCGTCATTTTAACCAATAGTTCGCTATTCACCGGGGCTGATGGCACAATTACTTTGCAAAACCGGCGCACTTCACTATTAAATCGTCAACCTGCAGGCAAAGGCTTTCCATCCGCTTGTGTCGCGGTAATTTTGAAGTCATCCCCCAGTAAATCTATCCCTTGCATATAGCGCCCAGAAAGGTCGTAAACACTTTCAGCCTCATTTTCTAGGCAAACTTTCTTTGGAGAAGTAACAAGGCGGACATAACTAGCCATTTCCTCTTGTAGTGCAGCATCTGTTTTTGCCAACTGTTTCTTCATGCTTCTTAATACTTGCTGGCAAATAACTTCTGCACAATCCTTCTCTGAGACTTGCATTTTCTTTGGCGAAGTTGGAATAAAACGAATATCAGGGTTGAACACTTTGCCATTTAGTCTAGAGGTATTCCAAGATAGAGCAGGAGGAACCGAAACATCATTATCGGTTAGCTTCTCAAACTCAACCATTCCGGAGTAGTTAATTAACTTACCCTGATAGCTAGCCCAAGTTTCAGATCGATGATAGCCACGTACATTCCCAGTTGGAGCAACGGCACCTTTCATGGATAAATACTGATAAGCCCCTTGTGTTTCTACTTCAATCTGAGAGCCAAACGATTGATACTCCCGCATTCTATGCCATCTAGGAAGGTTAGTAGGGATGATGATTTCTCGGATAATAGGTTCACATCCAATACAATAATTTGGCAGTTGGGAAAGTTGCACGCTTTCCGGAATCTCTCCCTGTGCAACGAGTGCTTTCGATTCGGCTGATAATCCATCTGTCGAGAGCGGATAGCCAAATTTCAACGCCAAGTTTTGCTTTGAATGATCAACAGTATAAGAAGCTTTGATTGAAGCTATCCCACTCTTACCGACTTCATTGGCTGCCCCGGGTAGCTGAACATTCATCATAGAGAATTGATTATTTGCTGGCGTTTGGGAAAGCATAAAAGGGAAAAGGAATAACTCACCATATTCGCGATGCAGTGGCATAGATTGAATACTCGCATGCTTATAAAAGGCATCCGTAGATAACGAATTCACATTAATACTATTTAGTTCGAGTAATTCAGCTTGTTTTAACGGTAGATCAAAACTCAACAACCAATGAGCCGTTTGAGCATCTATCGAGGCAGCAACTTTTAGATCAACTTGCTTGCTTTTCGTCTCGACCTTAGTCTCTACATGAGGACTAGGGATTGGTCCAACCCCCTCTAGATTTCCAAATAAACGAAAACGCTTGGTGGTTTTCTTTGTCTTTCCTTCAATGAGTTGAGAGGGGAGATATGTCGCCGATACATGAAGCTGTTTTAGCAAGGTGCTAAATACCGATTTTTGCTCATTAGGAGATAACAAAGGATAAGAAAATGTTGCGATTTCAATTCGAAAATGACCAATTGGATCAGTTGCTGCATTGACACCAAAAGAAAACAAACAAAGACTAAATAACCCACCCAATCTTGCCAACACAAGGCGGGAAAGCTTCATACGCCACAAACTCATCACAATCAAAACCTATTAAACGCAATTGTTTAATCATAACAATTTATGCATCCTGCATCTAAATTGTCTTTATTCATCAACAAAGCGGTGAGAGCGTTTTTTTGAGGCGATTCATATTTTCTTAGACAGCCAACCTTTAGCCCACTTATTACGCACTTTTTTTACCAACACTTCTTTAGAGAAACGACATCCGTTGTTTCCTCTACAAAAATAATTATACAAAAATGTATACAACATTATTGACACGCTGAAAATCTATCCTTTAATATTTATGCATACATAGATGCATACATTAATCATGTATACGGTATGTACCACCCCTCATGTAAGCGAAGCAACTTTTTGAACCCCATGTAGTAATCGTGCCAAAACGGAGAGACGACACATGAAGTCTACAAATTTCACTCGCAGAACACTTGTTTTAGCAACACTGGCAACAATGGCTGTAGGTAGTACTGCTTTTGCAGAAGACTTATTGGTAAAGATTGGTTTTGCAGGTCCATTGACAGGTGCTTCAGGCCATCAAGGGGTGGATCAAGAACGTGGTGTGCGTATTGCACTAGAAGAAGCTAACGCAAAACAACTGAAAATTAACGGCAACACAGTTAAGTTCCAAATTCAATCAGAAGATGATCAAGGTGATCCAAAAGTTGCTACAGGCGTTGCACAACGCTTAGTAGATAGCAAAGTAGCAGCTGTTATCGGCCACTATGGTTCTGGTGCAAGTATTCCTGCTTCTCGCATTTATGGTGATGCTGGCATCCCTCAAATTTCTGCATCTTCTAGCAACCCTGTACTTACTAGCCAGGGGATTAAATCTGTCTTCCGCGTCATTATTAGTGATGACCAAATGGGGCAGTACGCCGGTAGCTATGTGGTGAAATCACTCAAAGCTAAGCGCATTGTTCTGATTGATAACCGTACCGCCTACGGCCAAGGTGCTGCTGACGAAATTGGTAAGGCGATCAAAAAAGAGGGTGGCAATATTGTCATGCGTGAATTCACTAGTGACAAAGTGGTTGACTTCACCTCTCTTCTAACCGCTGTGAAAGCTGCTAACGCAGATGCCATCATTTTTGTAGGTGAAGATTTCCAAGCGGCACCGATGGCAAAACAAATTAAAGCCTTAGGGCTAAAAGCGGCATTCATGCCAATTGGCGGCTTAACCAATGACACCTTCATCAAAATGGCAGGTGAGTCTGGTGAAGGTACATTGAGCTGGGATTACGGTTTGCCAATCGAAAACATGCCGAAAGGTAAGGAATTCGATCAGAAAATGAAATCGAAGTTTGGTACTGGCGTTATTCAATTTGCCCCACTTGCTTATGACGCCACTTGGGCTGTGATCAATGCCATGGTGAAAGCCAATTCTGCAGATCCTAAAAAATATCTAGCAGCAATGAAAACTAACAAATTCCAAGGCTTAAGCGGCCCAATTGAGTTCACTGCAAAAGGTGACTTAAAGCAAGCTGCAGCTACTTTGTACACCTTGAAAGGTGGTCAGTGGAAAGTGCTTGAAGTGAAGTACGGCCAATAATCGTAATAGGGAAGTGGCTGTCAAATTGCCACTTCCCATCAACTGTAGTTAATGAATGTCGTTGGAATAGTTTATTCCTGAGTTTTATTCTCTTTTGGAGTGGAAATAATGCAATTAACCGGTATTTTACCAGCCTTGGTTACCCCTTTTAACGCTAAAGATGAGGTCGACCACGATACGCTGGCAAGTGTGATTGAATATCAATTAGCAGCTGGTGTTAGTGGTTTTGTCCCATTGGGCTCTACTGGTGAATACTATGCATTAAATAATGAAGAGCGTAATGCAATTCGTAAAACGGTAAAAGAAGTTGTCGGCAACCGTGGTATTTTGATTGCAGGCGCAAATGGCTCAAACACGCGTGAAGTGATCGATCAAGTCAAAATGACACGCGACTCTGGCTATGAGGCTGTGCTAATTGCACCTCCATACTACGCGTTACCTTCTCAGCCAGAATTAATCGGCCATTATCAAGCTATTTTAGATGCGGTACCCGATATTGAGGTGGTGCTTTATAACTACCCTGTTCGTACCAATGTTGAAGTGGGTTTTTCAGTGCTAGATGCATTTAAAGATCACCCACGCGTGATCGCGATTAAAGAAAGTAGCGGCAATTTACTTCGTGCGATCGAGATTGGAGATAAATACGCTGACAGTTACCAATTATCTTGCGGCTCAGATGATCAAGCGTTGGACTTCTTCTTATGGGGGGCAAGCAGCTGGATTTGTGGCCCTGCAAATTTCTTGGTTAAACAGACCGTAGAAATTTACAACAAATTTAAAGCTGGTGATATTTTCGGCGCCCAAGCCGTTATGCGCTCACTTTTCCCTGTTCTGGCAAGCATGGAATCTGGAAAGTTTGTACAAAAGGCAAAATATGGTTGCGAACTAGCAGGCTTTAATGTGGGTAATGCTCGCATGCCATTACAACCTCTGACAGCTGAAGAAAAAGCAGAATTCAAAAAAGTATTCGAAGCTTCACAGAAGTAATCTTTTTTGAAAAATCGCACTTACCCTACTTTAAGTTTGGTAAGTGCGGTCTAAACAAATCATTATGACTATACGGAAAACAATATGAGCAATATTTTCAAGTGTATTGAAGGCCATACAGAAGGTATGCCAGTAAGAATGGTTGTTAGTGGGGCACCTGAGTTGGTTGGTCATACGATGAATGAACGTCGCTTATATTTCATCGAACACTTCGATTGGCTAAGAAGATTGTTAATGTTAGAACCGCGTGGTCATTCACATATGTCTGGCACACTGTTTTATCCCCCCGTCAGTGAGGATGCTGATTTTAGTTTGTTGTTTGTAGAAACATCTGGTTGTTTGCCAATGTGCGGTCATGCAACGGTTGGCTCTATTACTTTTGCTTTAGAAGCAGGGTTAATTACGCCAAAGAAAGCCGGACAAGTCACCGTCGATGTACCAGCTGGTAAAGTAACCGCAACCTATCAACAAGAGGGCAGCAAAGTAACATCAGTACGCTTTACCAATGTGCCAAGCTTTTTACTCTATAAAGATGTTGCCTTAACTCATCCATCTCTAGGTAAATTGGTCGTAGATATTGCCTATGGGGGCAATTTTTATCCCATCGTCGAAGTTCAAGAGAACTTTCCTGGTTGTGAGTTTTTTGATGCCGAACAGTTGTTGGTTTGGGGTCGTGAAATGCAACAAACCATTAACGCAACGATGAATATCGTCCACCCAGATAACCCGGATATCCGTGGTATAAAACACTGCATGTGGACAGGGAAAGCATTAGCCGAAACTTCAGATGGACGATCAGTAGTGATTGCTGGCGATAGTCTTATTGATCGCTCTCCATGTGGGACGGGCTCTTCTGCACGTGTTGCCCAACGATTCGCACGCGGGTTATTGGCGAAAGATGGCAGTTTCACGCATGAAAGTTTAATTGGCAGCCGTTTTATTGGGCGCGTAGAAAAGGAAACCAAGTTGGAATGTGGTTTACCAGCCATCTTGCCAAGTATTGATGGTCGAGCATGGATTACTGGCAGAGCAGAATTCTACTATGATCCTAGCCAACCTTACATTGATGGCTTCAATCTATCCGATTTTTCACCAAAAAAATCCGTCTAAAACCATTTGCTAGATGAGCAATGTTGCCATGAATACAACGAGTAACCAAGGTAAACAAGTGACCGTCATTGGCGGTGGAATTATTGGTTTATGCTGCGGCCTTTTTTTACAGAAAAAAGGATTTTCTGTCACGATAGTTGACCCAGTTGCGCCGGCAGACTCCACCGCCAAGTGGAGTTGCGGTCAAATGGCCGTGAGTGAAGTCATTCCGCTGTCTAAGCCTGGTATTTTGAAAAAAGTACCCGGTTGGCTTTTAGATAGTAAAGGTCCGTTGGCTTTGCGCCCAAGTGCAATTCCTCGTATTTTGCCGTGGTTGCTTCGATTTGTAGGATCAGCGAGGCATAGCAAGATTTTAGAAATTTCAGAAGCAATAGGTACCCTAACCAGTGATGTTTACAGTGATTACGATCTCATTCTAAATGACTGTAAAGAGAAAGACTTATTAGGTAGTACACCGGTGCTAGAAGTCTTTGACGCTTACAGTTCTATCGAGAAAGATAAAGCACATTTTGATATTCGTACATCACTAGGGTTTAAGTCTCGCATTGTAAACGGTAAAGAAATTGGTGATTTGGAACCTGACTTTGCTGGTAAGTTTTCCCATGGTGTCGTGTTTGAGGATTGGCGCACCGTAAAAGATACTGCGGGTTTTCTGCAAGCACTCGCTGACAGTTTTACTGAACAGGGTGGGATACTGATTCAAGACAAAGTGGTATCGCTAGATTATCGGGCAGATGTCGCCACGGGCGTTAAATTGATGAGTGGCAAACATATTGCTGCCGATCAGATTGTCGTTGCTGCGGGTGTTGGTTCTAATGACTTTTTTAAATCATTGGGATTATGTATTCCATTAGCTGGAATTGCTGGTTATCAGGTACTCCTACCCAATTCAGGAAAACAACTGTCTCACTCTGTTATTTATGCAGATGGTGGGTTTAGTTTTAGCCCTTTTAGCCGTGGTTTACAAATTGGCGGTACGATTGAATTTGCTGGTAAAGATGCAGCACCTAATTTTGCAAGAGCAGACATTATTTTGGAGAAGGCAAAAAAGATTTTCCCGGATATGAATGTCATTGGCGCAGAAACCGCCGTTGGGTATCGCCCATTCCTACCAGATACCAAGCCTATTATTGATCGTTCAAACAAGTACAAAAATGTATTACTTGCGTTTGGACATGGGCAACTCGGGCTAACGTTGGGCGCAACAACGGGCAAGATCATCGCCGAAATGGCATGTGGTAATCCATCTCCGGTTAATCTTGCGCCTTTTAGTGCCACTCGGTTTATGTAAATGATGTCCAAATAAGGTTACTCACCATATTTGCATAATCGGACGTCTTACATAGGCTAGACCAGTTATGTATACTCTTCTGTGTGCAAAAAATTGGTAGTAAGGAACTAGGCAATGAGCGAGCAAGAGACGAAAGCAGAATCATCATCTAAAAGACATAGCGGGCGCTATATTTATGAAGAGTTAAGAAAACAAATTTTAACGCTACAACTTAAACCTGGTACGCCATTAGATGAGATTTCACTTGCTGAACAGTTTGGCTTGTCTCGCTCTCCTGTGAGAGATGCGCTAGCGAGATTGGTAAGCGAAGGTTTGGTGACTATTTTGCCAAACCGCACCACATTAGTTACTCCATTTGAAATTGATGAGTTTCCAAAATATGTGGCTGCTTTAGACCTATTGCAGCGTTCTGTTACTCGGCTGGCAGCCTTAGAACGATCAGATAAAGATTTAAAAGCCATTAACTCGGCACATGACATTTACCGAAAAGCAGTAAAAAGTGGTGATTATCAAGCAATGTCAGAAACGAATAAAACCTTGCATCTACTGATTGCAAAAGCGGGTGGTAACCAATACTTAACCATGCACTATGAGAGGTTACTAGGAGAAGGCCAACGCTTATTGCATTTACATTTCGATTATTTGGTTAAACATAGTTCGGATGATGAATTAGGCGGTGATCACATTGATCTTATCCAAGCAATTGAAATGAAAGATGCAGATTTGGCAGAAAAACTTGCCCATGAACATACCGTGTTGTTTCAGAAACGTTTTCTGGATTATTTGAGACAAAACAGCACTAGAGATATTTCTGTTTAAACAACATTAGACATTCATAAAAGCCGTGGTGTAGTTCCACGGTTTTTATTTACCCCAATAAAGTTTGTACACATAATTGAATACATAAAAAGTTTTTTGGGCTGCTAGAGAGACACGATATGAGGGGGTGTCTCTCTAGTTAGTTCCAATCTACGATAAGGAAACCATATGATTTCCAACCAAACCGCCCCAACGGTCATTATTGGTGCAGGCATCATTGGTGCCGCGCTTGCATTTGAGCTTCAACAAGCAGGAAAACAAGTTGTCTTAGTAGATAAAGGGGAACCAGGCAAAGGTGCATCATTTGGCAATATGGCCAGTATTGCTGTCACTGAGTTTATGCCTGCATCCCGCCCACATACATGGCTAAAAGTGCCTGGCTGGGTATTAGATCCTGAAGGACCTGTACGTTTTCGCCCTTCTTATATGCCTAAACTAGCCCCATGGTTAATGCGGTTTCTTTGGGCTGGTCGGCCTCAAAAAGTTCGTGAATTAGAAGATGCGGGAATGGTGTTATGCAAACGGGTCTACGATGATTTTTTACCCATGCTAGACAAAATTGGCATGAGAAATGCACTTTCAGAACAAGGGTGCCTTAGCTTATATGCATCAGAAGCTGAATTTAAAGCAGATAGAGATCATTTAAATATGATTGAACGTATGGGGATTAAAAGTCCCGTACTAAATCAAGCGCAACTTCAAGCGCTAGAGCCAGCTATTTCTAATCAGATCCAAAAGGCAGTGCTGTTTCCACTCAATAAATCTATTAGTAATCCGTATTTACTCGTTAAAACCTTGATTCAACAGGTTGAAAAATTGGGTGGTCGTGTAGAAAAAGGGAATGTTGTCGGGTTTGAAATTCAAGATGGAAAGGTATCGTCTGTCCATTTAAAAAACAAACCTTTTATCGCTTGTTCTGAAGTGATTATTGCCGCTGGTGCTTATACAGCTAGGCTTTCTGCTTTATTAGATGAGTCTATTCCCTTAGAAACCGAACGTGGTTATCACACACAGATTCAGCAAAGTGGCGTGGAACTTAAGCATTCTCTCATCTGGCCTGCAAAGGCATTCATGGTTACGCCAACAGCAGGTGGAATTAGAATTGGCGGCTCTGTTGAGATGGCCGGTTTGGATGCTGACCCTGATTTTAAACGGGCAAAAATTTTAGTGAAGCGTGCAAAAATTGCATTGCCAACATTAAACACAACGAATGCCCAAGAATGGATGGGACATCGTCCCGCCTTACCAGACACGGTTCCTGTCATGAGCAGATCAGAAAAAATGCCAAACGTCTTTTACTCATCAGGTCATGGTCACTTGGGCTTAACTTACTGCGCAACTGCAGCCAAATTAATGACTGATCTCATTGTGAATCAACCAAACGCGATTGATATGAGGCCTTATCGTTGTGGTCGTTGGTAGTATTTCTTTATACAACATAAGAATAAACAGCAGGTATATGAAATGAATAAAGCAATTGTGAACCGTTGGTTCAATGCCTTAGAAATTGTCGAAGTGCATTGCCAAGGTGAAATTGGTAAAGTGATTTTTAGCGGAGCCGCTGAAACACCGGGTAAAACTGCGCTAGAAAAAATGAACCATATCAACCAAGTAGATGATGCCTTAAGAAAATTTGTGACCGCCGAGCCTAGAGCCTCTGTACAAATGTCTTTTAATCTTCTTGTTGAGCCTTCTCATCCAGATGCGGATGCGGCATTTATTGTACTTCAAGCAGACAAAGCCCATGCGATGTCGGGTAGTAACTGCATTTGTGTCGTCACCGCCTTGCTTGAAACTGGCAAAGTGAAAATGCTAGAACCGCAAACCATTGTCAAAGTAGAAACCCCTGCGGGCTTAATTACAGCAGTTGCTCACTGCGAAGAGGGGCGCTGTGTTTCAGTTACCTTACAAAATATTCCCTGCTACTCGGAAACATTGGATTACGAATTTGATGCGGATGAGTGGGGTACACTAAAAGCAGATATTGCATTTGGTGGTGTATTTTATGCGATCGTCGATGTTCAGCAAATTGGTTTAACCATTGCCCCTGAAAATGCACGATTGCTTGCAGATGCCGGCATGAAACTAAAAACCAAGCTCAATCAGGCCGTCACCATTTGTCATCCAGAATTACCAGGTGTAGAAGGCATTGCCTATGTCATGTTTAGGGAATGGGAACCGAACGGGATAGTGAGAACCTGCACCACATTAAAACCGGGTAGAGTAGATAGATCACCCTGTGGAACTGGGAGCTCGGCTAACTTGGCTACCATGCAAGCCAGAGGTCAAATCAAGCAAGGGGAAAAACAAATTTCCCGTTCAATTATTGGTGGACAATTTTCAGTTGAGTTTGCCAATCAGACCACTATTGGTAACAAACCAGCGGTAATCCCAAAAATCACTGGTAGTGGTTGGATATATGGCATTGAATATCTTCGTCTAGACCCTCGAGACCCATTTCAGAATGGATTTGCCCTCTCAGATACTTGGGGGCCTGATGTCAAAGAGTTTTTCTCCTGAAGAATTGTTCTTCTTCTCATTCTTCATCCGGCGAAGATGAGTTGTTGGAGAGTGGGAGCTTCAATCATTGAGGCTCCCCATTTTTCGCACGTTCTGACAAACTAGTACTAATTTTCTAGTTCAAATACTGCATATATATCATTGATATATATGCTTATTTTTTATTTTACATTTTCATAGCAACTTCATCTCTTTCTTTTTTTAGCCTCTCTTTTTTTCTTTTATCAATGCTATTGACACGTCAAAAATCTATCACGTAGTATATGTATACATTGTTGAATACATAAAAGAATTTAAGAGTGTATTCAATAAAGGGTTGAGAAAATTTCTCTCCTCTCTAAAGAGGTTTGGGTCTGTACAAAGGGGAAAAGTACAGACCCCATTTTTTTCTAGATAGCAGGCAAAGGAGATAGTTATGCAATCCAAATGGATTAGCTTAATTGGCTTGTTGATAGCAAGTAGTACACAAGCTGAAGTGCTGAAAATTGGATTACAAGGCACATTTCCTCCTTATGACTTTATGAAAGAAGGCAAGTTAACCGGCTTTAATGTGGATATTGCCAATCGCTTATGTGAAGTAATGAAAGTTGAATGCAAGTTTGTACCTACCAAATGGGACGCACTCATTCCATCGGTTGAAAATAAAACGATAGATGCAGCAATTGCCTCAATCACCATCACCCAAGCCAGAAAACAAAAAGTACTGTTCTCAACTTCATATACGAAAGTATCAGGCAGTTTCATTGGCAAGAAAGGTAAGTTTCTCACTGCTTACGTCACCAATTTTGATCTTAAAAACAAACGCTTAGGCGTTCAGGCCAATACCATTTATAGCGCTTATGTTGCGGCCAAATACGCAAATGACCCTCAAATTCACATTTCAGAATTCCCCTCTGCAGCAGATATGTACGCTGCGCTAAAAAACAGTGAAATTGATATTGCACTAGACGATATTGTCTCTGCCTACGAAGGCCATTTAAAAGAAAAGGAATGGCAAGGGTATGAACTAGTTGGCTCTCCTGTACGCGACTCTAAATACATGGGAGATGGGGAGGGGATCGCCGTGAACTTGAACAATCCAGCGTTAAAAAAGCGGTTTGACGTTGCTCTTAGCCAAATTATAAAAGATGGCTCTTATCAAAGAATTATGTACAACTATTTTATTTTCAATGTGTATGGAAAATAGCCCTGTCAGGGCTAACCAACTTTTTATCACGACGTTTCAATGAAGGAAAAATAAATGCTCGTTTTTGACAAATTATTTATCAATGGGCAATGGGTAAAGCCAGTCAAATCTCAAACTTTTGATGCGATCGACCCAAGCAGCGAAGAAATTATTGCGAAAGTAGCATCGGGTACAGAAGAAGATGTAGACCTTGCGGTAAAAGCTGCGCGCGAAGCATTCGATAACGGCCCTTGGCCAAAAATGAGTGGTAAAGCACGTGCAGTGGTTTTGCGTAATATTGCAGCGGGCATTCGTGACAATATTGAAGCCATTGCCACCTTGGAGACGCGTGATAACGGTAAACCATTACCAGAAGCCATGTGGGATATCGGTGATGCAGCGGGATGCTTTGAATTTTACGCAGGACTTGCGGAAGAACTAGATAGCAATAACGAAGAAACCATCACCTTAGCTGATGATCGCTTTTCTTCTAAAGCAATCAAAGAACCGATTGGTGTCGCTGGTGCAATCATCCCTTGGAACTACCCATTATTGATGGCCGCATGGAAAGTTGCACCCGCCCTAGCTGCAGGGTGTTCGATGGTGCTAAAACCATCTCAAGTGACCTCGCTCACCGCCGTAAAGTTAGGTGAAATAGTAGAAAAATCCGGTCTACCAGCTGGTGTGCTTAACATCATTACAGGAAAAGGTCGTGATGCTGGTAATGCACTTTGTGATCATCCGATGGTTGATAAATTAGCCTTTACTGGTAGCGTGCCTGTGGGTAGCCAGATCATGAAGTCTGCCGCTAACGATATTAAAAACGTTAGCCTGGAACTTGGTGGCAAATCTCCCTTCATCGTGTTTGACGATAGCGATATTGCGGCGGCTGTCGAGTGGATCATGTTTGGTATTTTCTGGAACCAAGGCCAAGTATGCTCGGCAACCTCGCGCGTACTTGTACAAAAAGACCTATACCAACCACTGCTAGACCGCCTGGTGGAAGAAACCAAAAAGATCAAAATCGGCAATGGTTTGGAAGAGGGCGTATTGCTAGGGCCATTAGTCAACCAAAACCAATATGATCAAGTACTTGCCGCCGTAGAAAAAGGAAAAGCCGAAGGTGCCAAACTGCTAGTAGGGGGCAAACGCCCAGAAGGTTTCGACAAAGGTTATTACTTCGAGCCAGCCGTTTTTGCCGATGTGCCTACAGATAGCTGGATCTGGAACGAAGAAATCTTTGGACCAGTGGTGTGCATCCGTGCGTTTGATTCAGAGGAAGAGGCGGTGCGTTTAGCCAATGACTCACGCTTTGGTCTAGCTGCAGCCGTCATGTCTAAAGACAAAGTCCGTTGCGACCGTGTGGCAAAAGCATTACGCGCGGGGATTGTATGGGTCAACTGCTCGCAACCCACCTTTACCGAAGCACCATGGGGTGGCTACAAACAAAGCGGTATTGGCCGCGAATTAGGTAAATGGGGTCTAAACAACTACCTAGAAACCAAGCAAATTACGACTTACGAGACCGAAGCACCGTGGGGCTGGTATATTAAATAATTCCCCACCATGCAAAAAAGCCACGGCCTCACTGAAATGAGGCTGGTGGCCCATGAGAAAAGGTCAATATGAGTACGATTGGTTTTATTGGAACAGGCAGAATTTCTGCTGCCATGATTGACGGTCTGGCAAAAACAGTTGGACATACAGATCAAGTCTGGATTTCTCCTAGAAATGCAATTTTGGCAAAAGCATTAAAAACTAGACATGCACATGTTGAAATAGCCAAGGACAATCAAGAAATCATCGATCACTGTGAAACCATCGTCATTTCTGTTAGGCCACAAATCGTATCAGAGGTATTAAGTGAACTTTGCTTTAAGCCAAATCAGATTGTGATTAGTCTTGTTGCTACCTTATCTATCGAGCAATTAAAAGAATTAATTAAAGTACCAGTCGCACTCAATAGAGCCGTTCCCCTCCCATTTGTAGAAAACCAAAGAGACACTACGCTGGTTTATCCAAAAGCAACGCCACACTGTCGGGATTTATTCAACCGACTAGGCCAAATCATTGAGATTGAAGACATTAATTTACTCAATGTCTTTACGGTAGCTAGTGCCATGATGGGTACGTATTTTTCATTGCTTGATAACTTATCACTTTGGATGCAAGAAAAAGGGGTAGAAGAGGGCGATGCAAAACTGTATTTATCCAATTTATTTAACGAGTTAGGTCATATCGCTAAACAACCCACCTCTTTTGCGCATTTGCAAGATGAATACTCTACACCAGGTGGTTTAAATGAACGGATGGCAAAGTCATTTCTGAATGCTGACACGCAGAGCCATTTATTTGGCGCCCTCAACCAGTTATTAGCCACCGTTACAAACAACGCGCTTGCCAATACGAAAAAATAATAACCACTTAATGAAATAGGCCTCATCAACTTACACATTCAACACGTGTAGATGCTAAACAAACATGACAACCACTTTTAGACAATCCGCCATTTCCGGCATTAAAGACTACCTGCCACTATGTTTAGGGCAACTTCCATGGGCATTGGCTTCTGGGGTCGCGATGAAATCTGCTGGTTTTAGTCTTTGGGAATGCATAGGTATGACATTGATTGTCTATAGTGGCAGTGCACAACTAGGTACTTTGCCACTTATTGTGTCTGGCGCATCTATCTTTGTCGTTGGACTGACAACCATTGCCTTAGCACTCCGTTTTCTCATCTTTAGTGCATTAATGGCGCCTGCATTTGAAGGCTGCAATAAGAAGGTGAAAATCTGGGCTGGTTATGTAATGAGTGATGGTGTCATTGCTGCGTATAGCCAGAAAATTTTAGCGGATCCCCAGTTAGAAAGTAGAACCGGTTTATACCTTGGCACCAGTAGCTTTAATGTTATGACATGGATGCTAGGCACCGTTGTTGGCGCTGTTTTTACCCAGCAAATCCCTGAAGAATATCACTTTGAATTCATGGCGACGATTGCACTAGCCATCTTGCTTGCGCCAGCTCTCAAGCAATGGAAAGCCGCTGCCGTCTGTTTAGTGAGTGGACTCACCGCCTGCCTGCTGATCCAATTACCAATGCGATTAGGCTTCTTTATTGCCATCTTAGCTGGCTTAGGGACCGGGGCCTTATTCGAAACGCTAGAGAGAAAACGTAAATGATTGAAGATAAAGTTTATCTATGGTCTTGCTTCTTGGTGGTCGGGATAGTGACATTTGCAATGCGCAGCAGCTTTATCGTAGGAGGAAAACGTTTTCAGCTCCCTCCTACGATTCAACAATATCTGCGTTATGCACCAACAGCGGCATTAGCCAGCATCGTTGCCCCTGAAATCTTTATGAAGCATGGTCAAGTCACACTAATGAGTAACGAATCTATCGCCACGCTTGTCGCCATTCTTAGCGTCTTCCTCTTTCGCCAAACTTGGATTCCATTTATGACGGGCATGGTTTGCTTGTTAGTATTAAACGCAAGATAGGTTCAAGGGACGACATTACCCAACAGACGGTTCTTGCAGACAAACCGTATTAAACTGAATGATTGGGCTGATATTGGTGTAATGCTTCATATCCGACTGTAACACCGCAGCGTGTGGCATAAACGCGTCTAGAAAATCATCTTTTGAAGCAAAGTAAAACCGGCAGATCGCGATAAAAGATAGGGCTACATCTGGCGAAACGCCAGATTCACCTTGTTCAACCATCACGCCTTTATAGCCATGATGAGCAGAAAGCAATTTCACAGACATCGGCATGTGCTGTTGGAGGTAATAATTAACATCAAAGAAAGCGTCAGACTGCAAAGGGTAGAGAATGGAAATAGAAATCATGATTTGCCTTTCGTACTAAGCGATAAATACCAAAGGTAAACCTTGTCCTATAGGGCAGAGTCAACTAGCCGGCTGACCAAAAGTTCTTTCTATTTCTTCTTGCAAAGCAATTAAGTCTGCGTCCTGCATGTTTAGCTTATTCATTTCCTCTGCAATTTTTTGCCTTTTCTCCAAGATTAATTGCTTTCCAATTTGAAATGAAAAATGTCCAGTCTCTTGACGATGAAGAATTAGCGCAGACATTTCTTTCAGGGTAAAACCGACAGCCAAACCGCGCCGAATCATGTGTACTAAAACAATATCTTGCTCTGAATAAAGCCAGTATTTCCCTTGCCGCTTAGCAGGAGGCAAAAGGCCTATCGACTCATAAAGACGAATCGCCTTGGGGGATGCGCCGGTTAACGCGGCTAGTTTGCCAATAAACATCGTAATAACCATTGTTATTGTTGATGTGTGATCTTAACAAACCTTGCGGCTTATTTTACTTACAACCGATAGTTGACTACCAGCACACAAAGCTTAATTCCCGCGTTTACACAAAGCGTGCCTCAATCGACAAGGAACTTTCGTTTCTTTTATTTGATCCACTATCCGCCACCAAAAAGACCCCATATTTGGCTTTGTGATGCTAAATTGTTCACCCATGCTAGGGAAACTAAGCGCAACGCCTTTTTCACTTGCAGCGACAAGCACTCGCTCAAACGGCTCTTGCCATGGGTGCAGGGCAAGATCAAAAGTGCCATTATGAATCGGTAACAGGGTTTTTCCCTTTACATCGAGATGGGCTTGTACCGTTTGTTCTGGCTTCATATGGACAAATGCCCAACGGTCATCGTATGCGCCGGTTTCAATCATGGTGAGATCAAATGGGCCTAGGCGGTTTCCAATTTCCTTGAAGCCATCAAAATAACCAGTATCGCCACTAAAGAAGATACTCGTATTTTCTGCAAAAATAGACCACGAACACCAAAGGGTTTGGTCTCCATCAAACAACCCTCTGCCTGAAAAATGCTGCGCAGGGGTTGCATGGAATGCCACACCAGACAAATGAATGCTCTCCCACCAGTCTAACTGGCGGATTTTTTCTTTTTCGATGCCCCATTTCTCTAAATGATCACCAACGCCAATTGGGGTAAGGAAATATTTCACTTTTTTGTTTAAGGCGAGTACCGCCTCTTTATCGAGATGATCGTAATGATTATGGGACAAAATCACGCCTTCGATAGCGGGTAGGGCGTCTATTGAAATAGGCGGTTGATGAAAGCGTTTTGGCCCCATCCAAGCAAAAGGGGAGGCTCGTTTGCTAAACACGGGATCAGTCAGCCATAATTTTTGCTGAATTTTAAGTAAGATCGTGGAGTGTCCAAGCCGGAACGCACTGAGTTCTGGTGCTTGCTCAATCTGTTCTTTCGTCAGTGGGGTAACTGGGATTTGGCCTTGTGGGACGGTATACGCTGGTTTTCTAAAGAATTGCCAAAGTAGCTTTAACGTCGCCCATCCCCCAATAGATGGTTTTGTGTAGAAGTTTTGGTACTTTGCATCAATACGTTTGGATGGGCGAGGACCGTTATTTGTTTGATTTATTTTATCCATGTTGATCACGCTCCGAGTATGATTAGCAATAAATTACACTACACAGTGTAGTTCCCGATAGATAAAAAGTAAACTCATTAGTGTAAAATAATCGCAATACTAATTTGCAGAACAACATGACACTCAGACTTCGAGACAAGAAGCACCAAGCGATATTAGATGCGGCGATTGATACTTTTCGTCAGCAGGGCTATGAATTAACCAGCATGGATCAAATCGCGGCGACGGCGAATGTGTCTAAAAGAACGGTGTACAACCATTTTCCTAGTAAAGAAAAACTATTTGCGGAAATCTTGATGCACCTATGGGAAAGAAGTGCAGCGAGTATCGATTTTCAGTATCAGCCAACCGTATCTTTAGCCAAGCAGCTACACGCTATGCTATTGAATAAACTGAACTTTCTAGCCGATACTACTTTTTTAGATCTTGCCAGAATGGCCATGGCAGAGTTGATTCACCGCCCAGATCGTGCACAAGAAATTGTGTGCAGAATGAATGAAAAAGAGGGCGGTTTAGGTGGCTGGATTCGTAGCGCAATTGAGCATCAGCAATTAAAGCCTGTCGATGTAGATTTTGCCGCGATGCAATTGGAAGGCCTAGTCAAAAGCTTTGCCTTTTGGCCACAAGTAACGATGGGACAGCCGATTCCAACAACAGAAATGCGTGAAAAAATAGCCTTGTCTGCCGTTACTATGTTTTTAACGCATTATGCCATTTCACCAGTAGCGCTAGACCTAGACCAAGAGTAACTCTGGTGGAATTTCTGTGACGCGCAGGTCAGAGAAGTCTTCTTCATCAATAATGCGAAATACTTCGTCTAAAATGGCATCGGTATCTTGTCTTACCATACTAATGGGTTGTTTAAAAAACTGCTGGTAAGGCTCCCAATCATAGCTACCGAGAACACATTTCTCTAATACTTCGGTTGGTAACTGTCCTAAATATTTTAAGACACCTTCTAAGACGCTGGCAGAATTAATCAGCAGGCTTGCGGGTAGGGCATGATTGGCTTGATGTAGCGATGCAATCGCTTCAAAGGCAGAGATAGCGTCATATCCGCAAATAATCTCTTTATGTGTCAGTTCACTTTCTGTACTGTCTTTCAAACTAGCATAAAAGCCTTTTAAGCGTTCAGTTGTCGCGAAGTCTGCCTTGTTGCCACCAAAGAACACAATCTCCGGTTTCACGGCTGCCTTATGTTGAATTTGTTTTGCTTTTTGGATTAAGTGTTTGGTTAGATCATAAGCCCCGGTATAGTTGTTACTCACCACTGATGGGGCGTTATGGCCAGGTAAATCGACGTTGATTTGCTTTAACCGATTTGCTTTACAAATACTGCTAATCGCATCTGGGTCTGTCGCACCGGTAACAACCAAGTAGTCGATCTTATAAGAAATCAGCGTTTTTACTGTGGCTAATTCTGTTTCTGTATCTCGTAGGGTACTAACGACAATCGGGCACCAGTTTCTTTCCCGCGCTAATTTCGTAAATCGATTGGCCATCGACCCGAAGAAATTGTTTTGATGCTCAGGGATGAGCATGCCAATCATGTCGGATTTTCTTTTCCTGAGTCCGCTTGCTTGTCGGTTGATTGAAAACCCATGCGTATCGACTAACGCTAATACGCGCTTAACGGTTTCTTCACTAATTCTTCTTTTCTGCCATGTCCCATTTAAGATGGCACTGACGGTAGAAGGGGAGACTTCTGCTATCTGTGCTAAATCATAAATAGTGGTTATTTTTTTTGTACTGAAAGGCATCTACTTGTCTTTCTTATCTTTTCTCATTTTTTTGACATAAAGCTTGCATATTTTGCCGTATTTATGCCGAAAACAATCGTAAATCCGCCGTTTTTAATTCCTTGACAGCCCTATTTTGACCTACCTATACTTTTTGCACAATCGATTGTGCTTTCATTTTTGCACAGTTTTAGCTCAACACAAAGAGGGGATTTCACAGATGAACAAGTTAGGTATTCACGCACTAGTATGGGCTGGCGATTTGGCTCCAGAATCAGCAAAGAAAGTTATTAGCCAAACCAAAGAAGCTGGTTTTGATCTAGTGGAATTCTCTTTGCACGAACCTAAAGTAATGGATTTAGGTTATACACGCGAACTATTAAAAGAATACGATTTAGGTATTGCTTGCTCTCGCGGTTTAACATTTGATGCAGACGTTTCTAGTGAAGACCCAGCATCTGTTGCTCGTGGCATGGCGTTGCTAGAAGAAGCAGTGACCATTACGGCTGAACTAGGTGGTACATACTTTGGTGGCGTGCCATATAGCGCATTAGGAAAATATAACCATCCAGTTACTCCGCTAGGCCGCAAGCATGTGATCGAATCGATGAAACGCTTGGCAGACTTTGCCGATAAAAAAGGCGTCACCATTGGTATCGAAATTGTAAACCGTTACGAATCAAACGTGATTAACACCGCTAAACAAGCGTTGGCGATGTTAGATGAAGTGAATGCACCAAACATGGTGATTCACCTAGATACTTACCACATGAACATTGAAGAAACAGACTTTGTTCAGCCGGTTTTAGCATGTGGCGACCGTTTGGGTTATGTCCATATTGGTGAAAGCAACCGTGGTTATTTAGGTTCTGGCACCATTGATTTCACCTCATTCTTCCATGCGCTATCGATGATTAACTACCAAGGCCCAATGACCTTCGAAAGCTTCTCATCTGCTGTGGTATCAGAAAACCTATCTAACGCACTCGCTGTATGGCGTAACCTTTGGGACGAAGGGATGGGCCTAGCAACTCATGCAAATGCCTTTATCAAAGGTCAAATTGAAGCGGCTCATATGGGAAAAGTGAAGTAAGCATAGGCTAGAGATCCGATCATGATGAAAGAAGAATATCAATCTCGCCTTAACACCTTGCTGGCTGACGGTGGTCGTAAAGTACTGGGGATTGTAGGGCCTCCTGGCTCTGGAAAATCTTGGTTAGCTGAAGCGATGCACCAGCTATTCCCGACGCAATCTGTTGTGGTGCCAATGGATGGCTATCACTTAGCCAATGTGGAATTAGCCAGAACCGGTAAAGCAGGGCGTAAAGGCGCACAAGATACCTTTGATAGCGCTGGCTATATTGCCTTACTAAGCCGTCTCAGACATCAAGCCAAAGATGAAATTGTCTATGCGCCAGAGTTTCGCCGTGAAATTGAAGAGCCAATTGCAAACGCGATTCCAGTTCACCCAGATACGCAGTTAGTGATCACGGAAGGTAATTACTTGCTGTTAGAAGAAGGGCATTGGGCGAAGGCGACTAGTTATCTGGATGAAGTTTGGTATGTAGAAGTTGACCAAGCACTTCGTTTAGAGCGCTTAGTCAAAAGACACATGCAATTTGGTAGAACGCAAGAGGAAGCGGTTGAATGGGTGAAGGTCACAGACGAGCCAAATGCTCGTTTGATCGAAGCTACCAAAGGCCGTGCTGACGTTATTTTTAGTTGGTAATCCACTAAACCAAAAGACAACTAGGAAGCAATGCTTGCTAGTTGTCTGGTTTACAGAAGGTATTTGTTGTGAGCACTACTTGGCAACTTCAATGGGCATTTGGCGAAGCCAATGTTCAAGCATTAGGTGGCATGTTAGCCCCCGTTACTTTTCAGTTTCCTGATGGCCGTTCTATCTCTCCCCTGCATACTGCTTTTTGGGGAGAACAAAATGACCCAGCTTTATCTGGCATTATGCGTCGGCTAAGAGGCGAATGGGCTTGCTTACCTTATGGCCCTGCATGCCACCCAAGCCAAATTCCTTCTGACTGGCTAAAAAAACCATTATCGGATGAATGGGATCATGGCTATTGTGCAAACCATGAATGGCAGTTGCTTAGCCAAACCGACCATGAACTAAGCATAGCGATCGTTTACCCAGAGAATCAAGTCATCGAAAAACTGGTCAGAACCTTCTCTGTGAACCCAATGGCGGCAGAAATCAGCGTGAATACAATGGTTTACGCCAAAGAATCTGTCACCCTGCCATTTGCATTGCATCCAACTTTCCGCACAGAAGGGGAAGAGGTAGAGATAATCGATAAAGGGTTTGAGTTAGTTCATACCTATCCGTACTCGCCTGAACCCGGCGTTTCACAGTTGGTGCCAAACAGTCATTGCGGCAGTTTAAAAGCAGTGCCAAGTGAGCAAGGCAATCTGGATCTGACACATTTGCCATTAGAACAAGTAACTGAAGAACTTCTACAGTTAGCAGACTGTACCGGTAGATTATCTATTCGTTATCACAAAGCAAAAGTGGATGTTCATTTAGATTGGGATACCCCCCATTTACCTGATGCACTGATTTGGATAAGCAATGGTGGAAGATCGCATTACCCATGGGGCGGTAAACACTACGCACTGGGTATTGAGCCATGTAATAGTTTTTTTGATTTGACACGCGTAGTCGAACCACCGAAATCTCATCCATTGTCTAGACGCAATGGCATTCACTTTACTAGCGGCACCCCCGTAAGTATTGCCTACAAGATTTCAGCGGAATAACGCCTATAACTACCACGTTTTGCCCTGTGGACACCGCATTCCCCCTGCATTTATAGAGGAAACATAATGAGTAGAATTCGTGCAGTTAGCGCTTTTGGTCAGCAAATTTGGTTAGATAACTTATCCAGACAATTGGTTTCAACTGGCGAATTAACTCGCTTGATTGATGAAGATGGCGTTGCAGGCGTGACATCTAATCCAGCTATTTTATTTGCTTCACTAAAGAAAGATCCGTTATACAAAGAGGCGCTAGAAGCCCTAAAACAAACAGAATCTGATCCTGAGCGTCGCTACGAAAAGCTAGCGATTGCAGATATTCAGGCGGCTTGTGATGCGTTCTTGCCTTTATATGAATCTAGTCAGCGTGATAAAGGCTATGTCAGCCTAGAAGTTTCACCTGCTCTGTCTCGTGACACAGCGGGCACCATTGCGGCAGCAAAACGCTTATGGGCAGAAATTAATCGTCCTAATGCCATGATAAAAATCCCGGCAACGACAGAGGGAATGGCGGCAATCTCCGCTGCGATTGAAGCGGGGATTAACGTCAATGTGACATTAATCTTTAATCAACCCCAATTAAATGCGGTATTTGATTCGTATGTGGATGGATTAAGCAAACGCGCAGCAGCAGGGTTGGCAATTGATCATATTCGTTCGGTCGCGAGTTTCTTTATTAGCCGTGTAGACTCTACTGTAGATCCGCTGCTTGAAGGTAAAAAAACAAGCCTAGAAGGAAAAGTCGCGCTTTCTGCGGCCAAAGTAGCTTATGCCAGCTGGCAAAAGCGTTTCTTGGGAGAATCATTTGCTGCATTAGAAAAACAAGGTGGTAAGCCACAACTTTGTTTATGGGCAAGCACTGGTACTAAGAATTTGGCTTACAGCGATGTGCTTTATGTCGAGCAATTAATTGGTGCAGATACAGTCAATACCGTACCAGAAGCGACACTGAAAAAATTTGCAGATCACGGCGAAGCAGCATCTACGCTAACATCTGCAATGGATGAAGCGCACCAAGTGATTCAGCAAATAGCTGAATTGGGCATTAACCTAGACGAAATTGGTGAAAAGCTACAAAACGATGGTTTGAAGCAATTTGAAGATGCTTTTGCTGAATTACTGCAGCTAGTTAGCTAATTTTCGTACAGCTAAAAGCTAGCCCGCTTCAAAAAAAGTGGGCTAGCTGATTAAATCGCGAATACCAGCAGGGGAAAGCACTTTACTGGTCGCTAACGAAACCCCACCAATTAACCCTGCATCTTTACTAAGTTCAGACTTTTCAATCAGCAATTTTCTGGTCGCAAGTGGTAAGGCACGGCGATACACCACGGCACGTATGCCCGCTAACAAATCATCACTCATATGCGCTAACTTTCCGCCCAGAATAATAGAGGCTGGGTTGTAGATATGCACTAGCATCGCGACAATTTCACCAATTTCAGATGCAGCATTACGAAGCAGCCGGACTGCTTGTGCATCTCCCGTTGAAATCAGCGTAGCTAATTCGGTATTCGGATCAAAGTCAGCACCTTTAATTTCTTGCAATTGCCGCATAATGGCACTGGCAGAAGCCAACGCTTCAATACAGCCCACATTACCGCAACGACAAATAACGGCAGTATCTTTTGTGACCCGAATATGGCCAATATCACCAGCGGCACCATCCGCTCCACGGTGCAATTCACCATCTTTGGTAACAATGCCTGAGCCAATCCCCGTTGCTACCTTGATAAACAGAAGAGGGGATTGTGAGATGGGTCTGGAACTTGCCTCGCCTAATGCCATAAGGTTTACATCGTTATCCACCAACACGGGGGCTTTTAGACGTTCCTTTAGGTACTTTGCAACAGGGAAATTATCCCAGCCCGGCATCACTGGTGGGCTAACTGGCATCCCTTTTTCAAAGTCCACAGGACTAGGAATACCGATGGTGACACTCCTAACCGCTAACTCGGCAGAGCCAGATTGGATGACTAATTGATTAAATCTATCAACAATTTCATCTAATAGCTTTTCGGGCCCAATGGTAAGATCTGGTTTGAAGTATTCGTCTGCTAACCAAGTGCCCGCTAAATCAGAAACTAGCAAGCGGCCATGGGTTACCCCAATGTCAGCAACTAGCACAACGCCTGCTTTTGAATTGAGCGTTAGGCCATTAGAAGGCCTGCCACGGCCAGAATAATGACCTCTTTGCTCAATTACTAAACCACAGTCCATCAGCGGTTGTAGGTATTCCGCGATCGTCGAACGAGCTAAACCCGTGATTTTTGCTAGATCCGCACGGCTAATGCCAGGATCTTTGGTAATCAATTGGGCAATCTGACTTTGAATCTGCAATTTGCCATCGCTTAGTAGCAATTCATCTTTCTTTTGCAATGGACTAGCAAAGCGGGAAGTGCTCATCTTTTTTATACCGGATTTTATTTTGTCTTTTTATAGCTTAATCCCGAAAAAAGTAGGAAACAAGTATGATTTTCGGGTAATAGTTAAAATATTTATAACGAAATCCGTCATAAATATTACAAAATTCTCACTTGAGTTCGGTGTTAATACACTCAATAAAAAAATAAGGAGACACAAGTGAGTAAATCACTCGGTATCGGCATGATCGGTACAGGCATGATTAGTCATGTACATGTACGCGCAGCCAAACTTGCTGGCGCTAAAATTGTTGGAGTACTTGGTTCGACAGCGGCCAAGTCTGAAGAATATGCAACATTGTGGCAAGCAACTGCTTACACCACTATTGAAGACTTACTGTCTAATCCAGAAATAGATGTGGTACATGTCTGCACGCCAAACGCGACTCACTTCTCATTTGCTAAATTAGCATTAGAAGCGGGCAAGCATGTGGTGTGTGAAAAACCACTCGCAACGAGTCTAGCACAAGCGCAGGAACTCGCAGCCTTAGCCAAAGCAAAACAGCTTGTCGCAACCATTCCTTTTGTCTACCGCTACCATCCAATGGTGAGAGAAGCGCGTGCAAAAATTCAAAATGGCGAACTTGGCAAATTAAACCTGATTCACGGTAGTTATCTACAAGACTGGTTACTGAACCAACAAGACACCAATTGGCGTGTAGATAACAAACAAGGTGGTCCATCTCGTGTATTTGCAGATATCGGCTCTCATTGGTGTGATCTGATCGAATGGGTAACAGGCGAACGCTTTGTTTCTTTAGTGTCGTCTTTTAGTACCGTGTTTAATCAACGCCCTGTGGCAACCCGTGCAACTTTCCAAGCCGCTGCTGAAGGCGAAGAAACGTATACCGATGTTGGCACAGAAGATATTGCCTCTGCGCTATTAACCACTTCTCGCGGAACAACGGCCACATTAACGACCAGCCAAGTCTCCCCAGGTAGAAAAAATCGCTTGTGGTTTGAGATTGATGGCGCCAAACAAAGCGTGATGTTCGACCAAGAAGAGCCAGAAAAACTGTGGGTAGGTAGCCGCGAATCAATGCAACTATTGGTAAGAGACCCATCGATTGGTTCTAGTGAGCAAAAACGCCTGTCTATGCTGCCTTCTGGTCATGCGCAAGGCTACAGTTATTGTTTTGAAGCCTTTGTCGCTGATACATACGCCACCGTAAAAGGTGAAACACCAGATGGCTTACCCACATTTGAAGATGGCGTGCGTTCTGCCAAATTAATTGATGGCATGTTGCAGTCTTCAAAAACAAAACAATGGGTCAGCATTGACCCCTAATTGAATCAACTTGCTTGATGAAAAGGCAGGGTGGTTACTTTTCATCAAGTTAGTCGTAAAGCAGTAGTACACTTTGGTTTAAACACAATAATTTCAGATAAAGAGGAACCCAAATGAATTTGAAAAAAATTGCACTGATGATTGCTGGCTCTGCAGCGTTGACCATGGGTAGCATGGGTACAGCCGCAGCAGCAGACTACGCTGTTGTTTTAAAAACCCTAGCTAGCCCATACTGGGTAGCCATGAAAGACGGCGTGTTAGCTCAGGCAAAAAAAGAAGGTGTACAGGTAGACGTATTTGCTGCCAATAGCGAAGACGACATTGCCGGCCAACAACGTCTAATGGAAGACGTGATCAACAAAAAATACAAAGCGGTTGGTGTAGCACCAATCTCTCCAGTCAACCTTGTTCAACAAATTACCTCTGCAAGCAAAAAAGGTATCTATGTAGTGAACATGGATGAAAAAGTAGACATGGCTCAGCTAAAAGCGAGCGGCGGTAAAGTGGAAGCTTTCTTGTCTACTGACAATATGAAAATCGGTGAAAAAGCTGGCCAATACATCTTGAAAAAGATCGGTGCAGCTGGCGGCAAAGTAGCGATCATCGAAGGTAAAGCAGGTAACTCAAGTGGTGATGCACGTCGTGATGGCGTGAAAAAATCACTAGGCACAGCGAAAAACGTACAAATCGTTGCTAGCCTACCAGCAGATTGGGATCGCTCTAAAGCACTAGACGTTGCAACTAGCGTATTGCAACGTAACCCAGATCTAAAAGCATTCTATGCAGCGAACGACACCATGGCGCTTGGCGCTCAGCAAGCGGTGAAAAATGCTGGCAAACAAGGCAAAGTCATTGTGGTAGGTACCGATGGCGTGCCTGAAGCAGTTGATTCTGTAAAACGTGGTGAACTAGAAGCGACCGTTGCTCAAGACGCACACGCATTGGGCGCAAAATCACTAGAAATCTTAGTGAAAAAAGTAAAAGCAAAAGCACCAATCAAGTTTGATGCAGCACCTGAAATGGTTTCAATCGAATCTAAAGTGATTACAAAGAACTAATTGATTCAGCCAAGGGGCAGGGAAGGCTTCGGCACTCCCTGCCAATTAGTCTTTGATTGGATTGAATACAAATGAGTACACTTGTTGCTGTCCGCGATGTAGTTAAACGTTTTCCTGGCACGATTGCCCTGCAAAACGTCAGCTTTGATATTAAAGCAGGGGAAGTACATGCACTGTTAGGTGAAAATGGTGCGGGTAAATCAACCCTAATGAAAATTCTTAGCGGCATTTATGAGCCAACTTCTGGCACCATTCAATTGGGTGAGCAGTCTTATTCTGCACTCACCCCAAGTATTTCAAAAGCCTATGGCATTCGCTTGATTTACCAAGAATTAAGTGTGATTGACCATCTCAGCATTGAAGAAAACCTATTTGTCGGCAATATCCCTACGAAAAAAGTCATGGGGATTTCTATACTCGACAAAAAGTACATGCGTGAAACTGCACTTACGGCCATGAAGCGTGTAGGGCTAAATCGCCATCCTTCACTCTTAGTGAGCGAGCTTTCTATCTCTGAAAAACAGCAGGTAGAAATTGCCAAAGCCCTAGCGAGCGATGCACGAATTATCATCATGGATGAACCGACTTCTTCATTAACCGATGAAGAAGTAAAACATCTATTTGCTGTGATTCACGAATTGAAATCACAAGGCATCGGTATTGTTTATATCTCTCACAAGCTGAAAGAAATCCCAATTATTGCGGATCGAGTCTCTGTCTTAAAAGATGGTAGCTACGTTGGCACCTTTGATGCCAAAACGACACCACCGCAAAAGCTAGTGGCTTCGATGGTAGGCAGAGAGATTTCTCACGAAAGACCAAATAGCGAACGCGTAGAAAAAGAGCGAATCGTTTTTGCGGTAAAGAATTTGTCTAGTACAGATCAACGAGTAAAAGACGTTAGTTTTCAGTTACACAAAGGCGAGATTCTTGGCTTTGCGGGGTTAATTGGATCTGGCCGTAGCGAATTAATGGAAGTCATTTTTGGTGCGCGTAAAAAAGCGACTGGTGAGGTTGAACTCAACGGCAAAACGGTCTCAATTAAATCCCCTTACCAAGCGGTGAAAGCCGGCTTAGCATTTGTGACAGAAGATCGCCGCCATACGGGGTTTTTCCATAATTTTTCGATTGCAGAAAATATCTCTATCTTGCCATTTGTGAAATCAGCCAAGCATCAGCTTTCGCTCGAGCGGTTAGATTTTGAGCAAGAACGCCAATTCGGTGATGAATACAAAAACAAACTGAGAATTCGTTGTGCCTCTCCTCAGCAAAACATCACGGAACTCTCTGGTGGTAACCAGCAAAAAGCCATTATTGCGAAATGGTTAGCGGCAGACAGTGATTTGTTTATTTTTGATGAACCCACCCGTGGTATCGACATTGGTGCCAAGAGTGAAATTTATCAAATCATGAGAGAGCTAGCAGACGCTGGAAAGGGAATTTTGGTGGTGTCATCCGAATTGCCAGAGCTACTCAGTGTTTGCGACCGTATCGCTGTTTATAAAGATGGTGGCATTGCTTCTATCTTAAATAATCAAGATGCTTCAGAAGAAACCATCATGCAAATTGCTACCGCATGAGTCTAGTGTCACGCAGATAACGAAAACACGACCTTCGAAAAGATGCTGACATTCAGGAGAAACAAGAGATGACAAAGCAAAATACAAGTGCCGCATTAAATGAGGCCAACACCATCAAGCCCAAAGTAAGTGCCAGTTTGCTGTGGCAAAAATACGGAACCTTAGGCATTTTGATCATATTGCTAATTACTTGCAGTGTGATCTCTCCAGAGTACTTCTTAACTAAAGACAACCTATTGCAAGTCTTGCTGCAAAGCTCGGTAATGATTTTGCTAGCTTGCGGTGTCTTCTTTACTATTTTGATTGCAGGTATCGACCTATCTGTTGGCTCTATGCTCGCGTTAAGTGGCATGGTTACCGCGCAATTAATGGTAGCGGGCGTACCCTTTGGTGTTGCCATCTTATTAGGTGGCGTAGTACTAGGCGCGGTGTTAGGTGCCATTAATGGTGTATTAGTGAATGTCACCAAACTACACCCCTTCATCATTACGCTTGGCATGATGGCGATTTATCGTGGTTTAACCCTGATTATTTCTGATGCGCGCTCTGTCTTCGGATTTGATATTCAGTTTAGCCAAGTGGTTGCTGGCGAGTTTTTTGGTGTGCCTGTACCCGTCATTATTGCAGCTGTCGTCGCTGGGTTCTTGTACTTCTTAGCCCGTTTTACCAAACTTGGCCGCAATATTTACGCGCTAGGTGGTAATGCTCAAGCAGCTTGGTTCTCTGGCATTAACATCCGTCTTAATACATTAATTGTGTTCATTATCTCTGGTGTGTGTTCTGGGGTTGCTGGTGTAGTAACCGTTGCACGTACTGGTGCGGCAGAGCCTAATGCTGGTACTGGTTTTGAAACCTTTGCAATTGCCTCTGCCATTATTGGTGGAACAAGCTTCTTTGGTGGACGTGGTGCGATTACCGGTGTGGTAGTGGGTGGTCTGATTATCGGGGTGATTAATAACATCCTTAACATCATGAACGTGCAGTCTTATTACCAACAAATCGTGATGGGTGCGTTGATTATTGGTGCGGTAACGATGGATAAATTCTTCGGCCGGAGCAAGTAATCCCATGGCCATCAAAGTGGTTGTCTTTGATCTGGGCGGGGTGTTGTTTGATTGGCACCCCGACTATTACTACCAATCGATTATTCCAGATGAAGCAGAACGTCAGCACTTTCTTAGCCAAATTTGCAATGGCGCATGGCGTCTAAAACAAGATGCAGGTCAGCCTTTAAGCGAAGGAACAGAAGAGCTTGTTGCTGCGCATCCCGCTTATGAGCAGCTGATACGACAGTTTTATCCGCACTGGCATCTCATGCTCAAAGGCACACTGCCAGAAGGCATGCAGATTTTTGAAACCTTGCAGCAAAATCAGGTACCGGTCTTTTCTCTAACCAATTGGGCAGCAGAGACTTGGCCATACGCAATTGCCAATTATCCGTTTCTGCAAGGATTTAAAGAGATCGTCGTCTCTGGCATTGAAGGCATGGTGAAACCAGACTTCGCTTTGTATGAGCGTATGCAAAGCCAAATGGAAAAACACTATCCAGACTTAAAGCGGGAAGAAGTGTTTTTTATTGATGATACCGAAGTCAATATTCATGCGGCGAAAGCGTTTGGATGGGATGCCATTCACCACACCTCTGCAGAAAAAACGGTGGCTTATATGAAGTCCATCGGATTACTAGGGTAATTGTTCTTAATTCACCTTTTCTAACACTTGTTTGCCAAAATCAATAAAGAGAGACACTCATGGCTACAAAGCAAAAAATCCTGATCGCACCGTCACCACGTAAAGTGAATGATATTTTTGATGAGAATGATTTAAGCCGGTTCGCAGCCTTGGGCGAACTCGTCATTCATGATGAAGACACACCGTTAAGTGATGCTCAATTTAATGATATCGCTGCCGATCTCATCATCGTCATTGGGCAAATCGACTTACCGCATACAAGGCTAGAAAAAGCACCACAACTGCGAGCAATCATTAACGTAGAAGGTAATTTCTTACCGAATATCGATTACGCCTACGCCTTAACCAAAGGGATTCGCGTTTTAAATGTTAGCCCTGTATTTGCTGAGCCTGTCGCAGAAGCCGCATTAGGGATGGCGATCGATCTTGCCAGACATATTTCAAAATCAGATCGTGCCTTCCGCTCTCATGAAGAAACTTACGGTTTAGAAGCGAACGAAGGCGCTTTCTCACTGTTTAATCAAACCGTTGGTTTCATTGGATTTGGTGATTTAGGCAAAGCAACATTACCGCTATTAAAACCATTTAATCCTAAAGTAAAAATCTACGATCCATGGTTGCCCAATGATTACATTGCCAGCTTTGGGGTAACACCTGCCAGTTTAGAAGACGTACTCAGTACATGCCAAGTGGTGTTTGTGGTGGCTGGAGTAACGTCTCAAAACCAAGGTTTCTTGGGTAAAGAGTCTTTTGAAAGCATGCTGCCAGGCGCGGCACTTATTCTGGTCAGCCGTGCAGGCGTAGTTGATTTTGATGCAATGTTAGACGCAGCAGACAGCGGTAAAATTCGTGTCGCAACGGATGTCTTCCCTGAAGAACCATTGCCTGCAAATCACCGTGCCAGATCAGTAAAAAATGTACTACTTTCTCCACACCAAGCAGGTGCGTTACATACCGTATTGCAACGCATTGGAAAATTAGCGATCGCTGATGCGGAAATGATTGCAAAAGGTCTGCCACCCATCTTATGTAAAGTAGCACAGCCAGAGACTGTCGCTTTATTTAGAAGCAAGCCAGTCAGCAAGAGTTAACTAAACCTTCAATTAAGTAGGGTAGATATAGTAAATATGGCTCGTTCAATTGAAAAAACCTCATTTCAGGGTTGGGATGCCTATCACTTGCGGCAAGATAGCATCTCGCTCTATGTTGTTCCCAGTATTGGTGGACGACTGATGGGTATTCAATATGAAGGGGAGGAGTTTTCCTATATCAACCCTAATTTACTTGGCCAAACCCCAACGGGTGATACTGAACAATGGAAAACACTCTGCGGCAATTGGACGTTTCCATTATGGGGGGGCGGTAAAACCTGGTTAGCACCAGAATCCAATTGGCCAGAAGGAAATCCTCATCCAGAGTTAGATAGTGGTGAATGGAACGTCATAGAAGCTTGGTCTAATAGTGAAGAATTGGGTATTTTGGTACAAAGCCCAATTTGTCCAAAGACGAATCTGCAACTCTCAAGATCACTGAGCCTACATTTAGATGGTTCGTGGACAATCACGCAAGCGGCTAAAAACTTAGGGGAATCTGACATTACTTTTGGGCTTTGGGACGTACTCATGCTAAAACGCCCCGGCAAAGTAAGTATTCCATTACAAGCAGGCAGTCATAGTATTCATTGGATGCCAGAAAAGGGCTTCAGTGAAGAACTGATCACCAATGGCGTGTTACGGTTTATCGACCCGAAAAATATTCAGTTACGTTGTGATAAAGCAGAGCAGTTTAAAGTAGGCTTTACCAATCACAATGGTGAGATCACGGTTGTCTTTCATCTAGAAAATGATCAATACCTTTATCAAAGACAAACTAAAAGCCAATTAACAGCGCCTTTTGCGCACGGACATCCACTAGAAGTATTTAATTCACCAGCGTTACCTTACTTCGAGATCGAATCTCACTCGCCATTACAGACACTAGCGCCAAATCAAGAGGCCGTCTTCATCTTGCAGGAAAAACTACAAAAGTCTTAAGTAGAGCGATTCCTTCGAAACCTACACGCTTCCAATAAACAAGAAAAAACCACTTCACACGGTTGTAAAATACAAAATATTTCCTATATCATGGAAATATGAATGCAGACCATCTAATCGCTATTAAAATTAAACAGCTACGTAAAGCTGCCAAGTTATCACTTGAACAGCTTGCAGAACGTAGTGGTGTGAGTCGCTCGACGATTTCACTGATCGAACGCTCAGAAACCAGTGCAACCGCCACCGCATTGAATAAACTTGCTGATGCGCTAGGTATTAGCTTGGCATCCCTGTTTTCAGATACAGGCGCTTCCGATGCGTCGTCACCACTCAGTCGATTTATCGACCAACCCACTTGGCAAGATCCAGCATCTGGTTACATTCGGCGTCAAATTAGCCCAAGTATCAAAGATGCTCCCATTGAATTAACGGAAGTGACTTTCCCTCCGAACCAGCAAATCATCTTCGATAACCCTTTACGAAGCATCACGATTTTCCAACAAATCTGGATGATGGAAGGGGAAATAGAAATAAGCCAAGAAGGGCAGACTTGGTTGTTAAGCAAAGGCGATTGCTTATCCATATCTCTTACCACTCAGATCACTTTCCATAACCCAGGAAAAACAACTGCCAAATATTTATCTGCCATCGCTAGCCATCAGAAATAGGGAAAATCATGAGTTCACATCGTTTAGTTAATTGCAACTATCAACAACACGCCGAAGCCATCTTGGCGATTTTTAATGAAGCGATTGTCAACTCAACAGCGCTCTATGATTACGAACCAAGAACACTAGAAAGTATGAAGCCTTGGTTTGAAAACAAAGAGAAAGGAAACTTCCCGGTAATTGGCATTGAAAACTCTGCTGGTGAATTACTTGCTTTTGGCAGTTATGGAACGTTCAGAGCATGGCCAGCGTACAAATATTCAGTAGAACATTCTGTCTATGTTCACAAAGATCATCGAGGCAAAGGGCTTGGTCGGCAAGTGATGGTTTCACTCATCATTGAAGCACAGAAAAGGAATGTTCACGCCATGCTTGGTGGCATAGATGCCAGTAACTATGGCAGTATTCTCTTGCATGAAAAACTAGGATTCAAACACGTTGGAACCCTGCCCGAAGTTGGTTTCAAATTTGGAAAATGGTTAGATTTGGCTTTTTACCAACTTACCTTACCAACCCCAACAGAACCTGTTGATGGTTAAGGGCAAAACCTGTCGCGAATAGCCTAACGGTTATTCGCATATTGCTTTTAATATGCAGTCAATCACCCTTTATGGTTGATGATTTTTTATCTCACTTCTGGTTTAAGCGTCATCAACCCAAATGTCTAAATTACAATCCACCACCTTAGCCAAAGCTTCTATTTGGCTTATCCCCTTACTGTGGTCAGTCAACTATTACGTTGCAAGAAAAGCACCGGGGGTTATTGCCCCTTATATGCTGACATTGATTCGATGGGGGTTGGCAGGGGTTGTGTTAACCAGCTTATCGTTTGCGGAGATTAAAGCGCATCAAAAAGAGATTAAACAGAATCTCCATCAATTCTTTATTTTTGGTTTTTGCGGGATGGTCGTCTGCGGCGCATGGGTCTACTTAGGCGCAAAGTCTACAACCGCGATGAATATCGCCCTTATCTATGCTGCGGCCCCCGTTCTAATTGCGGTGGGGTCTGTTATCTGGCTAAAAGAAAAATTTCGGCCCATCCAAATGATTGGGGTAGTCATTGCTTTAGTTGGGGTGCTACATGTCATTGTAAAAGGGCAGTGGAGCGCGCTTAGCAAAGTGCAGTTTGTGATTGGTGATGCATGGATTGTTGCGGCCACCCTATCATGGGCAACATATAGCCTTCTTCAAAAATTATGGAAAAGCTCATTAAGTGGCAATGCGAGGTTAGCCGTGATTACCTGTGCAGCATTGCCAATGCTAATCGTTGGCGCCATTTGGGAACAATTTCAGCCAAATACACCGCCGCTATCATTATATGGAGTGATGTTAGCCGCCGCCGCCGCTATCTTTCCCGGCATCTTGGCTTATCTCGTCTATAGCTGGGCGCAACAGTTAATTGGGGCAAGCAAAGTAGCCATCACATTTTATCTTGGTCCATTGTATGCGGCGCTAATTGCTTGGTTACTGTTAGATGAGCATCTTTATGCGTTTCATTTACAAGCTGCGTTATTAATTTTACCGGGCGTCTATTTTGTTTCTCAAGCAAAACCGAAAAGTGCTTAATGTGCAAAGCAAACAGCCCAAAGATAAGGCTTATCTTTGGGCTGTTTTTTTTGAACGAAGTACAACTACGCGACTTTAAAATTAGCAGCTAACAATTGAAGCTCTTTTGCCATACGATCAACTGTCCCTGCACCAGACAAGGAGGTAACAGCTTGATTATCTATCTGAGCGGACTCATCTGCAATTCGCTCTACTTGGGATGCAATATCACCAATAGCAGAACTCTGTTCGTTTAGTGAATCAGCAATTTCGCTTACAATGCGGATAACTTCTTTTGCCCCATCGGTAATATCAGTAATGGCGATAGCAGCTTTATCCGCAAGAGAAACACCTTTTTCTACACTATCGACAACGCCTTGCATTTCAGTTGCTGCTAATGCAAAACCTTCGCGAATTTCGGTCACTAGCGTCGAAATCTCCACTGTAGAGTGTGTGGTGCGTTCTGCTAGTTTTCTCACTTCATCGGCGACCACCGCAAAACCACGACCTGCCTCACCAGCTCGAGCCGCTTCGATTGCTGCATTGAGTGCTAAAAGATTGGTTTGATCAGCAACTTCTTTAATCACCCTAACGACATCAAATACTTTTTCAGATTGAGCCAACATTTGTTCTACATAACGAGCTGTTCCATTTGCCTTTGAAGAAATTGTCATAATTTCTTCTACTGCATCATGAATTACCTCTGCACCATGTTGCGCACTATTGGCCGATTCATTCGCTACAGTTTCAGCATCTTTCGTATGCTCGGCGATTTGATGTACGGTAACAGAAATCTCTTCCGTTACCGATGCCATTGCATGCGCAGATTCAGACTGATTAGCCGTACTTTTTTTCACTTGGCTTGCAGTATCCGCTAAGTGGTGGGCTTCTTCTGTTAAGCGACTCGATGCGACATTCATTTTCCCAACAACATCGCGGAAGTAAACCAAAAGCGTATTAAAATCGGTTGAAAGACTTGTTAGTTCATCTTTACCTCTTAATCCAACTTGTAATGTTAAGTCATTCTTCTGGCGAATTTCAGACATTGCATTTGAAAGAATAGATAACCGACTAGTAATAGAACGAATAATGAGTAAAACAAATACCAGCACAGGTAAAAGAATAATGACTAAGCTTAGTGTAGAACTTTTTACTTTGCTCCAGAAAACTGCATCTACATCATCTACATAAATCCCAGAACCAATTACCCATTGCCATTCAGGGACAGACTTTACGAATGAAATTTTTGATAATGGTTCGTTACCACCAGGTTTAGACCAGCGATAATGCACTACACCCTCGCCATTTTCTTTTGCAACTTTGACAAACTCTCTAAATAGATACACACCATCAGGATCTTTGATATCTAAGCCTGACTGATTAACAAGTTCAGGCTTCAATGGGTGCATCAATACCTTTGCTTGAAAATCATTCACCCAAAAATAATCATTGCTTCCATATCTTAAAGCTTTTAACGAGTCCATTGCGGCTCGTTGAGCAGAAGATACAGTCATTTTCCCTTGTGAAGCTAACTGTTGGTAATAATCGACTAAAGAATATGCACTTTCTACCAAGTGCTTGGTCTTCAACTCTCTTTCACGATATAAATCTGATCGATTTTGTATTAATAACCAAACCAATAAAGCGATTGCAATTAATACATTAAAAGAAAACACCAACCAAAGTTTACCTTTGATCTTCATACAATTTGACCCCTAAATTTTGTAGCTTCAAATACATAAACGCACCATTTCGGGGCATTTTTATAGATTTTGGTCAATTTTTTGTTGAGATAAATCAGATTTATAATAAAATTTAATAGACTATAAAATTATTTATGCTTTATGCAACATAGACTAAAAGTCGTCCAACTAAATAACTACATATCGATGTTTAAAATATGAAGTATTTAGTTAAACAATTAATATCGAGAACAACTCAACATACAACGCATTAAATTTTAATAATGAAGATAAAAGAGAAAATGACATAACAAACTGATTCAGATCAGCTTGCTCTGAATCAGTTTGCAGTATTGGTGCATGGTGGAATATTGAGTATTCCCTTCATAAGCGCCATGAAACAACTTTTGATGCTTACCGTTTTTTAAGGTCAGATCAACATAGTAAATAATGCTGCCTCCCTCGCGATCCCCAATTTCCCCCACGTCTACTTCGCGGATATCTGAAAACGAAATGAACTGATTACGCATACCAAATTTAGATTGCGTCTTCACGTGGATCAATCGTTTTTTTAAATCAATTTTGACGGTTTGTTTAGGATTGGCAATCGCCATATAAAGGCTGATGCAAAGAATAAAACCACCTAAGCCGAGAGCAGACCACTGACCAATCTCTGTGGGTCTGCCGGAGTAATAGGCAAAATGGACAAGCAAATATCCCACTAAGCAGCCAATTAGGGCAATCAAAAACTGCTTTTTTTGCTCATTTTGAATCGTTATATTGTCTGGATGATACTCAACCATTGTCGCGTCCTCTTCCATCTCTTTATTTTTATGTCATCTTATTTCCCAAATATTAAACATTTTTTACACATGCAAATACAGTGCTAAATCAAACAATTAGATTTTATATTCTTCGCTCGGATTGTTTTGGCTGCAAAATTGGCATGGTTTCTACTACCGCAAGGCTAGGGCGTTCGCCTGGTTTTTGGTGGCGTAAGGTGAGGTATCTAAGACAAGTAACCCGTAGAAATGAAGAGAAATTATCCACTTCACCACGTAAATCGATAATCTCACCATAGAGCTTTGAAATAAGCTGATTCGTAGTCATCCCTTCAGAACCAGCTAACTCGGCCAAAATGTCCCAAAATAGATTTTCTAAACGAATTTTAGTAACCACGCCTTGCACTCGCAAAGAGCGAGAACGTGATTCATATAAGATAGGATCTGCTTTCACATAGATTTCACACATCGTTTCCTCCTGGTAAGGAATAGGACGATAACAACCATTACCGTCCTCGAGTTTGGCTACAGTGAAACGTGAGTACCTAGTACTTGTAGAAACTTTGCTAACCAATCAGGATGCGCAGGCCAAGCAGGGGCGGTGACTAGGTTGCCATCAATGTGTGCTTTATCGACAGGAATGTCAACAAACGACCCTCCAGCCGCTTTCACTTCCGGTGCGCAGGCAGGGTAAGCAGAGCACGCTTTTTCTTTTAAGACACCAGCCGCCGCTAGTAATTGTGGGCCGTGGCAAATGGCGGCAATTGGCTTGTTTTCATGCGCAAAGTGTTGAACCATTTCAATCACTTTTGGATTTAACCTTAAGTATTCCGGCGCACGACCACCAGGGATAACCAGCGCATCGTATTTACTTGGATTAATCTCATCAAAACTAGCATTGAGGGTGAAGTTGTGGCCAGGTTTTTCGCTGTAAGTTTGGTCTCCTTCAAAATCATGAATAGCGGTACGAACAAACTCGCCGGCTTTTTTGCCTGGACACACCGCATCCACAGAATGGCCGACCATCAATAGCGCCTGAAAGGGCACCATGGTTTCATAATCTTCCGTGTAGTCACCGGTAAGCATAAGAATTTTCTTTGCAGCCATGATATCTCCTCGAATGATTGTTGTTACGATCAGGCTGATCGTTCAACCATTATGCGCACAAGAAAAGGGTATGCAGGTAGCATTCCTATGCTACGAGATAAACGGTTCTTTGCTTAAGCAATTAGTCGGGAGAAAAAACTAACAGCGCCTCAAACATGCTTAATCGTTACTGGCGGGGAGGTGAATGAGATAGGGAAGCAGGAAGGTACGATGAAGAGCAACCCACCGATTTGGATGGTAAGTTGCTCTGAATAAGTATGTTGACTTACTTATTTAATATTGAGCATTTCTTCGCCTAACTTAACCAATTTCATTGGTTCCCAACTAGGGTTAAATGCCATGGTATTCGGTGGTGTTAATAAAATAATAGTCGAGCCGAGTAAGAAGCGTCCCATTTCATCTCCCTTTTTCAGAGAAATATCTTGGTTTTCATACGTCCAGGTTTTTACTTCACTTCCACGTTTTTGATTCACCACACCATGCCAAACCGTAGCAATGCTGCCTACAATGGTTGCGCCAACTAAAATCAGCACAAATGGACCATTCGGTGATTCAAAATGGCAAACTAGCCGCTCGTTTCTTGCAAAAAGCGCATCTACGCCTTCTACGGTGGTAGGGTTCACAGAAAACAGCGCGCCAGGCACAAGCGACATAGACACTAATTTTCCATCACAGGGCATATGAATACGGTGATAGTCTTTTGGGCTAAGATAAACCGTTGCAAATAAGCCATTTTCATACTGAACAGCCGTTTTATCTTTGCCGCCTAATAGTGCATTCAAGCTATAGCTTTTGCCTTTTGCCTGAAAAATTTGGTCTTTCTGAATTTTACCAAATTGGCTAATACGGCCATCTACTGGACAGATAAGGTCGGCATTAGCTAATGGGCGAAGACCAGGACGTAATTCTCTCGTAAAAAACTGGTTGAAGGTAGGAAACGCACTTGGCTTGCTTTCCAGCGCTTCATTCATATCCACATTGTATTGTTTAATAAAACGGCGAATAACAAAATGGGTGAGGGCGCCCGCTTTCAGGCTAGCAAAATAACCGAACAGCTGAGTGATTAGCAATTTGGGTAAAATATGCTGCAACTTGACAAACAACCACTTAGACAAGGCTATCTCCTGAAATTTGAGGACGTATCGAGGCGTAGATTATAAAGGGCAGATGCAATCTTGGGCAGTAGCGAAAGGAAATAGTTATCTAGCAAGAGATTTCTTAGTAGACATCCTATGTGTCTTAAAAGAAAAAACCGATAACTAATCAGGGGAGGCCAGACTAGTTATCGGTATTCAAGTGGGGAAATTTATAATTATTTACGGCCTAACCATACTGCAAACTTTTGATTCAATGCATCACCATTATCCGCCCAGAACAAGGTATCAACCGCTAGTGCTCCTTTTTGGTTTTGAGGGGCTGTAGGCAAATATTTTGCGATTTTTTTGTCTAACAAAGGCAAAGAGGATTTACGGATTGGTCCGTAAGCCGTTTCATTTGCAAAAACGGCCAATGCTTCAGGTGTTGTTGCTGCTTTAATGAAGGCTTTTGCTTCAGCAAGATTTTTAGAGCCTTTTACAATCGCAAAACCTTCTACATTCTGCAACTGACCATCCCATAAAAACTCAAATGGTTTATTGTCTTTAGTAATGGCTGAATAAATTCGATTGTTATACGCAGATGTCATTACCACTTCGCCATCTGATAATAATTGTGGCGGCTGCGCGCCTGCTTCCCACCAAACAATCGATGACTTGATAGTATCTAATTTCTTAAATGCGCGTTCTACACCATTAGAAGTTAGCAAGGTTTTGTATACTTGATTAGCAGGCACGCCATCTGCAATCAATGCCCATTCCAAAGCACCTTCTGGAGATTTTCTCAGTGCGCGTTTTCCAGGGAAATTCTTCAGATCAAAAAAGTCGGCAACTTTGGTTGGGGCTTTTGCAAGCTTACTTTTGTTGTAAGCAAGTGATGTAGACCAAGAAATATTTCCTGCCATACAAGTATTAAGACCGCCTGGCAAGAAATCATTTTTTGGACTCACGCCATTTGGGCCAGCAGCTAAATCTTTTGCTGGATCAATCTTTTCTAAAAGACCTTCATCACACGCACGAATAATGTCACTTAACTGCATGTCGACAACGTCCCAAGTTACATTTTTGGTTTGAACTTGGCCACGAATCTGTGCAATACCACCGTTGTAGGTATCAATTTTAATTTTTGTACCGGTTTTTTCAGTAAACGGTTTTACGGCTAATTTTTCTTGTGCATCCTGATACGAACCGCCCCAAGAGGTAAATGTAAGTTCACCTGCAGTGGCTGTTCCAGCAGCAAATACACTGGCTGACAACATAATCGACAACGTGCTTTTCTGTAGTTTCATGACTCATCTCCTATAAAATGAAACTATCTATGAAGGACTTTGTATCAAGATTTCAATTGAAAAATTGATATGATCTAGCATCCGTTTCATGTAAAAGTTAGGGCAGATTTCTGCTTTAAACTCAGTGTGCAGCGTAGTTCATCAAATTTAACAACCACAGTAACTCAACGAAATCTAATGGTTTACATCACAACCAGTTATGTAAATTAGGGTAGGTTGTCATGCAGGGATGCTGATAATTGTTTTCACTCTGCATTTAATTCAAAAGGGGTAAGCATCATGAAGGGTTCAATTCATCCGAAAGGATATCGACGTTTGCTACCCTCTTTAACTGCATTAGTTGAGTTTGAATCTGCAGCCAGATTGTCGAGTTTTACAAAAGCAAGTCATGAATTGGGCGTCACCCAAGCGGCAGTCAGTAGACAAATTAAAGCGCTGGAAGAGCAATTAGGCGTGGCGCTTTTCTATCGGCGGTATCGCAGCATTCAATTAACGGATGCCGGTAAAGAATTAAACAAAGTGGTTGCCTCAGCTTTGCAGAAAATTTCTGGTGTGTTTGATAAATTCGCGTTAGAAGCAGATGAACGAGAAGTGGTACTCGGTACGACAGCAGCGTTTTCCCATTTCCATGTGCTGCCTCGGTTGTCCGAACTAAAAGCCGAATATCCAGAAATACATCTACGGTTAGCAACCCTAATGTTTACATCAGAATTACATCCTGATGAGGTGAATCTATTTGTGCGTTATGGAGATGGCACATGGCCAGATGGAAAATCTTACTTTCTGTTTGATGAAGAAGTTTTTCCTGTATGTTCACCTTCTTGGCTCAATAATCAACCGCATATCACTTCACTAGTGGAGTTAGCTTCAACAGACTTGATTGACTACGATTCAACGTTAGAAGGATGGATGGGGTGGAACCAATGGTTCGACTTAAATGACTATTCCGTACCTAAGCTTCGCTATACTTTGCGTTGTAGTTTGTACACCGATGCTATTCAAGCAGCATTACATGGGCAAGGGGTGGTATTGGGTTGGGGGCGGCTAGTGGAAGATTTTCTTGCCACCGGCAAACTTGTCAGAGTAACACCACATTCCGTCAAGGTAGACGATAGCTATTACCTAGTCGTACCCAACGGGCAAGAAATCACCCAAACTATTCATGACGTGATGAGTTGGTTGAAGCAAGAGTAATCCTTCTTATTTAGCTTTCGCATTACCTGAGCGAATGTCACATGAGAATAAAGCGCGTTGACGGAATTTTTAGGCGCTCCTAATAATGCTTACACGATGAATGCCATCTGTGTTGCTTGTTAATTTAGGAGAGAGAAAGATGTCTAAAGTGAAATCCCACGCTGAACTTCTACGTAGCAGACAGCCAGGCTATACCATGCCTAGCGAGCTGTTCAGCCGCCAAGATGTTTTTGAAAACGATGTAGATGTTTTTTTTCATAAACATTGGATTCTAGTTGGCGTGAGTGCAGATGTCCCAGAACCAGGTGATGTCAGTACTGTCGACATCGGTAAATCTTCAGTCATTATCGTGCGCGATGAAGACAATGAAGTCCGCACATTCCGCAACGTGTGCCGCCACCGTGGTGCACGTATCAAAGAAGCAGGGAAAGCCACCATTGGTAAATTAGTCTGTCCTTATCACCAATGGACTTATGAACTAAATGGCGATTTGCTCCATGCAGCGCAAATGGGAAAAGACTTTGATCACAAGTGTAAAGGTTTGAAGAGCGTACATACCAAAGTGGTCGGAGGTTTGGTGTTTATTTGCCTTGCCAACGAAGCGCCTGCTGATATTGCAACACTAGAAGAAACCATGTTGCCAAGGTTGGCTCCGTACCAACTAGAGAATACCAAAATCGCTTATGAAGCTGAGATTATCGAGAATGGTAACTGGAAACTGGTGATGGAGAATAACCGTGAGTGCTACCACTGTGCTGGTACACATCCTGAACTGACCACCACCTTCCTCGCAGAAGACTTTGGTTACTGTGAAGAAGAACTAGACGAAGCAGGCCAACAATCGTTAGCGTCTTATCGCAAGAAAAATGCAGATTACAAAGCAAGTTGGGAAAAAGATGGCCTGATCTGTGAACCAGTGGAAAAGTTAACGCCCGATGTAGCCACCTTATTCCGTACCCAACGCTTGGTAATGGCAGGGCATGGCGAAAGCCAAACACCAGACACCAAAGTGGCTTGCACTAAATTACTAGGTAATGCGACACGTAAAGACCAAGGTGATACACACCTATGGACACATAGTGGCTGGAACCATGTGATGAGCGATCACGCGGTGGTGTCGTACCTGATTCCACTTTCTCCAGATAAAACACTTGTTCGTACGAAATGGTTGGTGAACGCCGATGCCGTTGAAGGCGTGGATTACGATGTGAACAATCTAATTTCTGTTTGGACTGCGACGAATGCGCAAGACGCCGCACTGGTTGCGATCAACCATAGCGGAACGCAAGATCCAGGTTATGAACCAGGCCCATATTCTAAGTTTTCTGAACAGTATGTCGAAGGTTTTGCAAACTGGTATACCGGTCGTCTAGAAGCACACAATATTTGAAGTGAATGATGAATCAGCTAGTGAATACACACTTGGCTGCGACTGGGTCAACGAAGGTTGACCCAGTTTTACAAGCAGCTACTTGGGAATTACCTCTACCTACTGCTCAAACCACTGGGCGACACACCTTAATTTGTCGATCCGTGCAGCAGGAAACTCATGATGTAAAAACCTTTACGTTTAGCACGCCCGATTACGCGCGTTTCTACTTTGAACCGGGTCAGTTTTTAACACTCACGTTAGAAATTAATGGAGAAATGGTGTCTCGCTGTTACACCATTTCTTCTTCTCCTACGCGACCACATTCCATTTCAATCACAGTGAAGCGGGTGACAGATGGACTCATCTCCAATTGGTTGCATGATCATCTAAAAGTGGATGACGAAGTTGGCGCCTTTGATCCGGCAGGAGAATTTACGCCTGTTGGCATCAAAGCAGAAAAGTTACTTTTGCTATCTGCGGGCTCTGGAATTACGCCATCGATGTCAATGGCTAGAGCGTATGCCGACTTAGGCATCAAAAAAGACATTGTGTTTGTACACAATGCTCGTAGTCCCAAAGATATTATTTTTCATCACGAATTAGTCCGTTTTACTCAGTTGAACCCACATTTCAAGCTAGTCACGATTTGTGATCAACCGGGGGAGAAAAGTGATTATGATGGCTTAATTGGTCGCCTAGATGCAGCGGTTTTAGCTACTCACATTCCGGACTTTGCAGAGCGAGAAGTATTTGTATGTGGGCCTGCGGGATACATGTCTTATGTAAACAAATTGTTACTTGATCATGGATTTCCTGCAAAACAGTATCATCAGGAAAGTTTTTCGATCGAAACTGTTACGCCGGTCACGACAGAAACCAATCCAGATACTTGCAAGATTGAATTGACCAAATCAGGTAAAACGTTTGAGGTGAAATCAACCGACAATTTGATGTTGATGATCAAATCACAAGGTGTTCCAGTACCTTCTTCTTGTGGTCAAGGCGTTTGCGGAACCTGCAAAACCAAATTGGTGAGCGGCCAAGTAGAAATGAAGCATCAAGGAGGTATTCGGCAACGAGAAATCGACAAAGGATTTATCTTGCTTTGTTGTAGTAAGCCAGTTACCCCTAAATTAGTATTGGAACTATAACTACATTAAATAGCCCTAGATTGCTACTAGGGCATTTAATCATCCAATTGTTCTCATTGAAAGTGGACTATTCAAAGGTAAACAATTGATTTTCTTCAATATTTAGCTTGGCAGAAATTTCTTTTGTTAGCTGTCTCGAAGCGACTTCATTGACGATTTCTTTTACATAATTTGGAATTTTTTGTAGCTCTTCTTTACGCCAAAGCATATAAAAACTGCGCTCTAGCGGTGGACATGGTTTACCAAGCGAGCGGATTCTATTGAGCGGAATAACTGTCACATCATCAAGATGGTGTCTAGATTGCCATAAGCAAAGTGGCGTAATGATTGCCCAACCTAAGCCAGCGGCAACTAGGCTAAGTAATGGGTCGGTTGCATCAAACTCAAAGTTACGCTCAATTTCTACGCCCAGATTATCTAAATAAGATTGGATTTGTGCCCCAATAACAGAGCGAGAACTATAACGAATAAATTGCAAGCGATGAGATAGTTGTATGAGGTTTTCTACCGGTTGCAGCGCAAAATCTTTCGGAAAAACCGCAAAATAGTTTTCTGTAAATAACTTTTGACGGCTAATTCCCGCTCGCTTCGTTGACCCTTCTGTAGTGATCGCGACATCAAGCATGCGGTTATTCATTTGTTCATCTAGTACCGGAGTAATACCTGACCAAAGCGTGATTTTTAGGGAAGAGTTGGATAAACCTTTTACCAGTTGGGGGCCAATGGTGGCAGCAAATGAATCAACACAACCAATCTTGACGATGGTTCCTTTTGCTCGCATCACGTTACGTGCATTCCCTATGAGCAAACTGGCGTGTTCAATTAGTAACCCCGCATCCTGATATAGACGCATGCCTGCTGGTGTTGGTCGGGCAGGGCGGAATGACCGATCTAATAAAGGAACACCAATAATTTCTTCAAGTGATCTAACCTGCTGTGAAACAGCCGCTTGAGAGATACGAAGTTGAATAGCTGCTTTAGAGACGGATTCTAATTCGACTACAGTCACCCAAGTTTGTAATAAGTCTAAGGGAGGGCAAGAATTCATCAACAAGCAGCCTATCTCGAGGAATAGAAAGCAAGTTTAGCATAAGTAAAGATGATAGTAAGCCAATAATAAATTACTCAATCCAATAAAAAAATAGCTAAAAAAGTCATACTAATTGATGAAAATGCAGGGTGTCTATTTGGTTTAATTAAGATTAATCAAGCCTATTTATGGACGTATTTGATAAGACATGCGTATCAAAATAAAAAAACTATTCATTTAATTTTTAATTACTTAATTTAATGTTGGATAGCCGTGCATATATTTCAGAATCAATGTTAATACCATTCGCCATTGATTCTGCTAATTTACTGGACTTTTCAGCGCCTGGAATATATACACCAAACGTTGTCGATAGCGTCGAGAGATGATCAGATAGCCTCTGGGTGAAGTGTTCATTGATGAGGGATGGTTCGATGGCTATTACTGTCATACCAACACGTGGAGATTCATTTCCCTCTAAGAAGGATGGTGCATCGATCGACCAATTTGCCCCAGATAAAGTAGACATTACTTCTACCATCAATGCGATATTCCCACCTTTGGGCCCACCAAATGCAAGGAGAGAGCCTTTAAGTGCTTTCATTGGATCAATTGTTGGTTGACCTTCAGAATCAATTGCCCAACCTTCAGGTAAAGCTTTACCTTCCTCTGCAGCGGCACGAATATTGACGTAAGCCGTAGCACTAGAGGCTTGATCAACCAATAGCACCTTTTTATCCACTTGAGGCGCAGCAAACGTAAACGGATTGGTGCCATAGATACGTTGCTTTGCACCGCCTGCCGCCATTAACGCAGGAGAGTTACCAAATCCAAATGCGATAAAACCACGGACCGCCAGTTGTTCAGCGTAGAATCCAAGCGCACCACAGGTATAAGCATTTGCCTGGGTAAAAATAGAAACGCCAATGTCTTTAGTGATATTCACTAATTTTTCTAAGGAAAGATCAAAACCAAGTTGCGCAATACCCCCATCGGCATCGGCAACTACAGCCGCTTTGGTTGGATAACTAAATTTAGGCGAGGCGATACCATTTAAGCGGCCATCTTTAATCGCATCTAGATAATCAAAGAAATGCAAGATACCAACGGTGGTTTGCCCACGTGCTTCAGCCGCAACCGTGGCAAATGAAAGGGATTTTGCAACTGCCTCAGATGCACCAGCAGAAATCGCTGCTTGGATACATAAACTTTGGGCTTTTTCTAAACTAATCGTCACTACATGAGGCATGATAATTACCAATTTCCTAAATAAGCGATAATTTATCGCCTCAATTAATTATTCTTGTTGATATAGACGTTAAAGGATATTTCTCTCTAGAGGCAAATTATTTATAAAGATAGAAACATTACCCCAATGAGTCAGTTTATTCTTTCCTACCTAATTACTTAATCAAATGTAAAAATGGAATCAGCATCTAATCCTAAAGTGCTAGCAATCTCTTTTGTTAATTGTCTAGCAGCAACTTCAGAGACAATTTCTTTTACATAACTAGGGATTTTTTGAAGTTCTTCTTTTCGCCAAAGCATATAAAAGCTACGTTCAAGCGGAGGGCAGGGTTTACCCAGAGAACGAATTCTACTAAGAGGAATCACCGTTACATTCTCTAAGTGATGTCTGGATTGCCACAGACAAAGCGGGGTAGTAATTGCCCAGCCCAACCCTGCAGCAACGAGACTAAGTAGGGGGTCAGTAGCATCAAATTCAAAATTGCGTTCAATTTCTACCCCTAAACCGTCTAAGTAGGCTTGCACTTGTGCGCCAATCACAGAGCGTGCGCTATAGCGGATAAACTGCAATCGGTGGGATAACTGAATCAGATTCTCTACTGGCTGCAAAGGAAAATCTTTTGGAAAAACAGCAAAATACGATTCTGTCAGCAGTTTTTGTCGGCTAATACCCGCGCGTTTCGTTGAGCCTTCTGTAGTAATCGCCACGTCTAACATACGGTTATTCATCTGCTCATCCAAAACGGGGGTAATACCCGTCCATAAGGTAATTTTGAGCGATGAATTAGACAGCCCTTTCACCAACTGAGGGCCAATGGTGGCGGCAAAAGAATCGACACAGCCTATTTTGACGGTGGTTCCCTTTGCCCGCATGACATTTCTTGCATTGCTAATTAATTGACTGGCATGCTCAATCAACAATCCAGCATCTTGATACAAGCGCATACCGGCAGGCGTAGGACGAGCAGGGCGGAAAGAGCGATCTAATAATGCAACGCCAATCACTTCTTCTAATGATCTAACATGTTGAGATACCGCTGCTTGCGAGACACGCAGCTGTACTGCCGCCTTTGATACAGACTCTAATTCAACCACAGTCACCCACGTCTGCAATAAATCTAGAGGAGGGCAGATGTTCATATAACGCGGCCTTTAATATGGGGGAATTGGTCTGATAGAGAAAAGTAAGAGCCATGCATTGCATGGCTCTTACTTTTTTATGGTGTTTCAGACAAGATCATCAATTGCGTATTGCCACCAGAAGCACTCGCATTAATAGATACCACCCGTTCTTTGACAAATGGATGAACACTAAAGGTGTCTTGGCTACATTCAAACACAGGGCACCCAGCAATCCGAAGTCGGCTGACTAACCCACTATCTGTTTGTTCACCAGCAATCATCAATGCAGAATCTATTTCTGCAAAGTTCACCGATGTTTCATTCAATTGATCCAGCAAGACAATGTCAGATGACTTGAGTACAGCGGCAACCGCCTCAGAGAGAGACCCCTTCTTAACAAAGACTTTATTACCAAATGCAAAGGCACTAAGAATCAGCCCCATCTGACTGGCTTCATTGCCGCTCATTACCAAGACCTTGCCTTTTGGCATAAATTCCAGTGTATTTTCTTCACCGGTTAAGGAAGGAAGCGCAATTGGGGTTGAGCTATCAACAAAGTGATATAGCCTTGCAATCAATTGGGATAAGTACTGGCGATAGACATTGTTAAAACCAATGTACTTTAAGGAGAACTGGTAAAGGTCATTTAAACGAGCTTTACGCGACTCAGCATTTTCTAATAGCTTTGTTAACTTAGGTGTGAGTTTTGCATTCTCATCCACATGAGGCATTTCATAATATTTATCATTATTCATGATGGTAGGTCGCTGAAAACACGAGTCAGTTACCCATTCTGAGTGTTGGAACTGTCCGAATGAAGAGAGCGCGAATGGTCCGTTGTAGCTTGGTCCGGTACTATGTTTGCCAGCGGTGCCACTTAATTGCATACCAGAAACACGACGAGAAATATTCCGGTTAACAAAGACGGATGCAGCCGTTGAACGAGATAAAATTTGCCCAACCGTTTCATTAATCCGCGTATGAATACAGATGCTATTCACGTTGAGTGACTGATTCAGTACATCAAGCAGTTCGTTTAACTGTTCTGATTGCCAGCGCACAACATGTACGATTGGCGCACGCAAATTAAGATTGGCCTGTTTCAGATCATTTATGCTGCCAAGGTCTACAATCGCTGGATTGCAGAAATAACCTGTTAACTTAGCTGCGTCGTATCTTTTAGCTTGGTATACGTTAAAGCGACGTTTTTTAAGATGATCAATATACGCATCATATTCAACAACTGTCTGCGGGTCGCTGACAGGACCAATGTCTGTAGACACTTGGTTTGAAGCACCAATCGTCCGCTCATTTAACATGCTGCTCAGCATAGCAATAATGCTATCGGCTGTCTCAGACTGAATACATAGTAGTTTCAAAGCATTGGCATGCTGACCAGAAAAGTCGTAAGCCGAAACCATCACATCTGAAATCACCTGCTCTGGTAGTGCCGTGCTATCGACAATCATTGCATTAGCGCTAGTCATCAAACTTTGAATTAGACTTGGGCCTTGGCTTTGTTTGAGCGATTCGTTGATTGCATTTAAGCTAGCTAAATCTGTGGCATTCACAATTACACGGTCTGCACGTAAAGTTGGCACGATTGAAGCTAGACCTTCACGAGGAATGCAAACGACATTCACTAAGCTTTTCGTTTCAGCCGAAAGCGCAATTAGTGCGGTATTGATATAGTCTACCAGCGGCACTAACTGTGGCGTTGTCAATAAAGCCACTTTTGCATTGGTGAGGAAGGCACGGCTAAGATCTGAAAATAATGATCCTGCTTCTGATAAAGAAGCCCAAACCACACTCACTGCCTCTTTAGAGACTTGCGTAACCAACTGTTGGTCAGTGGCGGCTTGTGTCGCATGCAAGCGCATTACATTGATAACTTCTCTTACCTCGATAGCAGCATCTGCTAAGGTACGGCCAAAATCATGAACAAGAATGCTACCTAGCACTTCTGGTGTTAATTCAATCGCATCAGCTAATCGGCGAATAATTTCAGATTTTGTCGTTAACGATAATTTTTCGACACTGGTTTCGCTAACAAACTGATTCAATTGGCTAAGGCTAATCTCAGCGGAAGGGATATCCACTTCATAAGCGATATTTTGTAGCGAATTGGGTGCTTTGAAAGCAACAGTACTCGCAGCAGAACCTTCACCACAAAAATTGAAGCAACGTTTTCCAGATGCTAGTTTGCTAAATGCATCGCTAAATTCTGGAGAATCAAAATTAAGCGGGTTCGCATTTTTGCGCCCCGGCAAAATATTCGGCGGCATCACAATTTTAGGATGTGAGTACCCTTTAGTACGTTTTGCTTTTTCAACTGGATCAGCAACGATCTCGGCAATAGAGACTGCAGGATCAACAATCTGGTTAACGAATGAGGAGTTTGCACCGTTTTCTAATAAGCGGCGAACCAAGTAGGCAAGCAATGTTTCATGCGGACCAACTGGCGCATAAATACGGCAAGCTTTGCCCAGTTTATCTTTACCAACCACTTGGTCGTAAACGCTCTCGCCCATGCCATGTAAGCATTGGAATTCAAACTGATTACCTGCGCCTAATCTGAATACGGCAGCAATACTAAACGCATTGTGTGTAGCAAATTGAGGAAAGACCGCATCTTGCGCCTTTAATAACTCACGGGCACAAGCAACATAGCTCACATCAGAGTGTACTTTGCGGGTAAACACGGGGTAGTTTACGGATCCTTCGCTTTGGCAGCGTTTGATCTCAGAATCCCAGTAAGCGCCTTTCACCAAGCGAACTAAGATTTTGCGTTTAGAAGCACGCGCCAATGCAATGATAAAATCAACCACTGCGCGACCACGCTTGTGGTACGCCTGTAAAGAAATCCCCAAGCCATTCCAACCTGCAAGGCTTGGTTCATTGGCTAAGCGTTCTAGCATCTCTAGGGTCAGATCAAAACGAGCCACTTCTTCTTGATCTAGGTGAAAGCCAATATCAAATTGCTTTGCTAACTGCGCGAGTTGAAGCAGCTTAGGGTACATTTCTTCAATGACGCGCTCGTGCTGCATTACTTCATAGCGTGGATGCAAGCCAGAAATTTTGACGGATACCCCAGGGCCTTCAATCGGGCCTTGACCACCACCCGCTTTACCGATTTCTTCGATAGCGTGGTAGTAATCACGGAAATAACGGTCTGCATCTTCTACCGTTAGGGCAGCTTCACCCAGCATATCGTAAGAATACTTGTAGCCACGCTCTTCGCGTTTGCTAGCCACTTTAATGGCTTCTTCGATGGATTGACCAGTCACAAACTGGTTACCCAATAGCTTCATCGCGTAAGCCACACCGGCACGTACTGCCGCTTCTCCACCTTTGCGAATCACACTAGTCAGCGCTTCAGCTAATTTAGCGTGGTCATTTTTCTTAAGCAATTTGCCGGTAACCAATAGGCCCCATGCGGTCGCGTTGACAAACAGTGATGGCGATTTGCCTAGATGGGATTTCCAGTCGTTATCAACAATCTTGTCGCGGATCAGCTTATTGCGCGTCGCCGTATCAGGGATGCGCAACATTGCTTCCGCTAGACACATCAGCGCAATCCCTTCCTTGCTATCTAGCGAGAATTCTTGTGTCAGCAAATCAATGCCACCAGCAGTCGTACGAGCATCCCGCACACCCTCTGCCAGCTTTGTTGCTAATAGTTGAATATCGGTAATTTCATCAGCAGAAAATTCTGCTTCTTTCATTAAACGATTAATAATCAGCTCTTCTTCTTGAGCATTATCGAAAGCAATTTTACCTTTGAGCAAACCAAGCTCGGCGCCGTTGCTCATTGCAGAAATAGTCATCATCAATCCTTAATCAATTACAGGCTGCCGGTTCTGATTCGTTCGGTACGTCTTCTGAGTAGCTCTAGGGTGATCAACATAATGGTCGACATCACAATCAAGATGGTCGCTACTGCAAGAATCGTCGGGCTAAGTTGCTCACGGATACCAGACCACATCTGGCGTGGTACCGTGCGTTGATCTGCACTCGTTAAGAAGATCGCTACAACGATTTCATCAAACGAGGTGGCAAAGGCAAACAGTGCGCCAGAAATTACCCCAGGAGCAATCAAAGGTAATTTCACTTTGAAGAAACACTGGAGTGGTGTAGCCCCTAAAATCCGGCCAGCACGAGATAACGTCTCGTTAAAACCAGCTAACGTCGCGGTAACGGTCACAATCACAAACGGAACACCTAATGCCGCATGCGCTAAGATCAAGCCAGTTAAGCTATTTGATAGCCCAATTGGACTAAAGGCGAAGTAGACCCCAACTGCTGTAATGATGAGTGGAACAATCATTGGGGACATCAGCACCCCTTTAAGCCATGCGAGGCGCTGTAGCCTTGGGTGCATTAAACCTAAAGAAGCCATAATCCCCAGTACCGTGGCAATCAAGGTTGAAATAACGCCAACGATCAGCGTATTTTTTAGTGAGTCAATCCAAATTGGGCTGGTAAAAAATGCTTCATACCATTTCAAACTAAACCCAGGCATTGGATAGGTAAAATACGGCTCCGAATTAAACGACAAAGGAATAATCGCAATAATGGGGATAATCAAAAATACCAACACCAACAAGGCATAGATAACGTGTAGGTACTTGGCTAGCTTTCCCCAGAAATTTGTATACGCAGGAAAATTCATCATGTTCTTATCCTAGTTTCAGGCCCTTGCCGCCAGTCATGCGGACAAAGACGATATAAAGCACCATCACCCCACCTAGTAGCAGTACAGAAAGTGCACTAGCTAAGCCCCAATTCAGTGTTGTATTGACGTGGTTAGCGATGTAATAACTGGCTAATTGATCATCCGCACCACCGACGAGGGCTGGCGTAATGTAATAACCAATCGATAAGATAAAGCTCAAAATACCTGCAGCAACCACCCCTGGTAGGGTCTGAGGAAAGTACGCATTAAAAAATGCTTTAATAGGGCCCGCGCCAAGTGAACGAGCAGCTTTCACATACACCGGCGAAATACCCTTCATCACGCTATAGAGCGACAAAATAGAGTAGGGTAGTAAGATATGAGTCATCGAAACTAGTACTGAAAAACGGTTGTAGATCAGCTCTAGTGGCTTGGCGATGAGACTTAATTCCAGTAAGAACTGGTTAATTGGCCCGTTGGTTTGAAGCATCACAATCCAAGCGGTGGTTCGTACAAGGAACGAAGTCCAGAACGGTAATAACACCAAGATCATGAGTGGATTACTGTATTTGCTTGGCAATGCGGCTAAAAATGAAGCCACAGGGTAAGCAATAAGCACACACAACACAGCAACGGTTAAACTCACTACAATGGTACGAACAAAGACATCTTGATAAAGACTGTCAGCAGGTGCGTTGTGAACCACGTTGCCAAATTCATCTCTTGAGTAATCAAACGCATTTAAGAAATAATCAAACGTTAGGCTACGAGATGAAAACTTGATAATGGTCCAAGTGCCGACTTGTCCCCAGCGTTCATCGGTATCGATCAACGCTTGTTTGGGGTTAGTCAGGTCTAAACTATCTAAATGTCTAGCCGTTTTCATGATTAATGAACGCATGCCAGATTGCTGGAAGTTAAGCCGACTAGCTACACGGCTATTCCCATCGTTATCCACTGACTTTTTCATGTCAGCCACCAGATTCAGATAGGTCTGGTTGTCTGGCAATTGCTTTTTAGCGGGTTCCCATGCGCCAAGCGATTGCGTTAGTGCTGGCCACTCGGTCGGAATTACATCATCGGTCACCGACTTCATTAATAAACTGCCAATCGGAAGAATGAAGGTCAGTAATAAAAAGACAAACAATGGAAAAATAAGAAGCAGTGCCCTAAGCAATCCAAAGCGCTCAGATCTACGTAGGTTCCTCTTAAGCACTTTAGCTTCTGATGCATATAATTTTTCTGCTAATGGACTATCAATCATCTTCATCAGTTTTGCGGTAGGCACCGCCCCCCTCAATTAGTATTTAATTACTTACGACCAAGCCAAACCGCAAATTTCTGATTCAGTGCGCCTGCATTGTCAGCCCAGAAAAGAGGATCAACCTTTAAAGTACTTTTTTGATTGTCAGATACAGTTGGCAAGAATTTTTCTAAGCCGCTATTTTTCATGACTCTTCCTCTATCAAGTAAATAACTACTTCAAAGCACAACAACCATCAACCGACCAACCTACTTCAATTGAACTGCCAATTCCGAAATTAATTGGGTTACCGTTATTGGCAATTTTTGCTACAAAGCCATCTTTTCCACATGCATTCATAATGACGCGTGTGTGATCTCCGTAATAAATAAGATCCGTGACTTTTGCAGTAAAACGATTTGAAACAGACCCCATATCTGATCCAATCAACACCTTTTCAGGTCGAACAGAAATAGAGACTTTTTCATTTGTTGAGACACTAGAAAAATTGCCTGTATGGATTTGTCCGTGGCCATCTAAATCTACGATGCAATTTCCTGACTCAATACGGCGAACAACCCCAGTAATGTCGTTATTCTCACCAATGAAATTGGCGACAAATGCATTTTCAGGTGAGTCATATAACTTCGCTGGCGTTGCTAACTGTTGAATAACACCATTGTTAAAGACCGCAATGCGATCTGACATGGTCATCGCTTCACTCTGATCGTGGGTGACATACACTACTGTCAGGCCGCTTTCTTCGTGAATACGCTTAATTTCAAACTGCAGTTGTTCACGTAGTTGCTTGTCTAGCGCACCTAATGGCTCGTCCATCAACACAATCGATGGTTCAAACACCAATGCACGAGCAACCGCAATACGCTGCTGCTGGCCACCAGAGAGTTGGCCTGGCATACGAGAAGCAAAACGGTCCATATTGACCATCGCTAGTGCACGCTTAACCTTGCTGTCGATGTCGGATTTAGAAACTTTTCTTAGCTTGAGTGGAAACGCTAAGTTTTCGGCAATCGACATATGTGGAAATAGCGCATAGCTCTGAAACACCATCCCGATATTGCGTTTTTCTGGTGGGATTCTGTTAATTGGCCGATTTTCCAAGAGGATCTCACCATGAGTGGCGGTCTCGAATCCCGCCAACATCATCAAACAAGTGGTTTTGCCAGACCCCGAAGGGCCAAGCATGGTGAGAAATTCCCCTCGTTTAATGTCCAGATTCAGATTTTTTACAACGAGAGTTTCTCCGTCGTATGTCTTCTGGACACTTTTGAACGAGACGATATTAGTCATTTCTGTACCTACTAGTTATTGACCAAAAACCCAGTTTGGATCGACAAAATAAGACTCTTTTACGGTACGTGGAGACACCCAACGCATTAGGTTCAGCCAGTAGCCAGCCTTGTCATTCGTACCACTTGCACGAGTACCGCCAAATGGTTGTTGGCCAATCATGGCGCCGGTTGGCTTGTCGTTGATGTAGAGGTTGCCGGCTGAATTTACTAGCGCTTTTTCTGCTTGCACCAGCTTGTAGCGATCGGTGCAGAAAATAGAACCAGTCAATGAATATGGGCTAGTGCTATCTACTAGTTGCAATACGTCATCCCATGCTTCGTCTTTAAAGACATACACGGTGAGCACTGGGCCAAATAGCTCTTCTTCCATGAGGTTGTGCTTTGGATTGCTGACTTCGATGACTGTTGGTTCAACGAAAAAGCCGGGCTCTTTCCATGTTTTACCGCCATAAACAATCTTGCATTCGCGATCGTCTTTTGCGCTCTGGATACGTGCAGTCAGCTTTTCGTGAGATTCTTTGCTAATCACCGCGCCCATGAAAGTTGATAGGTCTGCAACATCGCCCACTTTTAGTGTGGCCAACATTGCCTGCATTTTTTCTTTCACTGCTGGCCATAGCGATTCAGAAACATAAGCACGAGATGCCGCGCTACATTTCTGACCTTGATATTCAAAAGCGCCACGAACGAGAGAGATAGCAACAACATCAGCATCAGCAGAAGCGTGAGCAAGGACAAAGTCTTTACCGCCGGTTTCGCCAACAATACGAGGAATGCTCTTGAAGCGAGATAGGTTTTCCGCAACACCTTTCCACAAGCCTTGGAACACTTCAGATGAGCCAGTAAAGTGAATACCAGCCAAATCTTTAGAGCCTAATGCTGCAGCAGACACTTCACTTGCTTTACCAGGCATAAAGTTGATCACGCCAGGTGGTAGACCAGCTTCTTCTAGTGCTTGATAGAAAATGTAGTTAGCAAGAGAGGCCTTCTCTGCTGGTTTCCACAATACGGTGTTACCCATCATGGCCGGAGCAGTTGTTAGGTTCGCGCCAATAGCAGTGAAGTTAAATGGAGAGATTGCATACACGAAACCTTCTAGCGGGCGCCAGTCGATACGGTTTAATGCGGTTGGCACTGTTAGTGGCTGATCTGCATATACGCGCTGTGCGTTGTACGCATTAAAGCGTAAGAAATCGATCAGTTCATTACCGCTATCTGGGTCTGCCTGGTCGATGGTTTTACTTTGGCCCAACATGGTTGCCGCAGCAATTTCAATACGCTTTTTCTTGTCGATGATTTCAGCTGCGCGATTCATAATGGCAGCTTTATCAGCAAATGATGTGTTTGCCCATTCTTTAGAAGCATCTGCACATGCAGCGATCCCTTTTTCGATCATCTCTTTGTTAGGGCGATGAATACGTGCAATCACGCGATTCTGATCATGCGGAGGGCGAACCTCGATGATGTCTTCAGAGAAGTATTTCACGCCACCAATCACGGCAGGGATATCGACAACCGTTGTATTGGCTAACTGTTCTTTCAGCTTTACCGTTTGTGGTAGGCCTTCTTTGAAAGAAAGTTCCGGGTCATTTTTAGGATATGGGATAGTTGGTACAGAGTTCATAATTACTCCACTAACAAACAAAAATATTTAAAAAAACCACGCTCAAGTACGATCGGTTTTTAGCTCTTGCGTAGAATAGATCACCGCTATTTTGAAACCCCTCAGAGCAATGCGTACTTATACTTAGTATTAGTTTGTTTAATACAAACCAATGAGAGAGTAGGGCATCGAATAATCTCCATCTGTTTTACCTACCTACATTTCCTCAATCGTCACATAACAAACACAAGAGACATTCCTTCGAAATGAATCATGGAATTATCCTCACAAAAAAATCATCCACTTCGTTTGCAATTAGCCAATGAAGTCCATGCAAGGCCGTTTCTAAAAATTTCTCAACGTTCCGTCATCATTCACTTAGGAATATTTAATTCAGAGAACCCAGAAGTGCATCGACGCTTACTAGATGAACTCTGTATTTCTCTATCGATTACTCCTCCACCTATTATTTATTCGGCATTTTTCTTTGAAACCAATGCATTCACGATAAAGTGGTCAAGACATACAGAATTTTCTAGTTTCTCTTTTGTATTCCCATTAAAGGAAAGTTCTTCGAGTACATTTAAGGGCAATTTCTCAGATTGGCTTCCTTCCGACTGGTTTAACTCAATTCAAACAAGTCTTATCAGTGCTGTAAGAGTCTTTGCTTTAAATCAATCTGACCATTCGGATAAAGAGGCCCTTATTCATTCGATTTTTAATGGCCGCTTATTAGTGAACTCGCATATATTGAGTGGAGGAGAGGTACTTTGTGATTGGAAAGTCAATACAGATGGATTTTCCAATATGGTGGTTTACGATGTTGATTTCCGAGAAAGACAGCTCGGCAGAGCCGTACAACGTTTATTAGAGATTGAAGATTATCGAATGATGGCGCTATTGGCCTTACCAATTGCAAGAGAAATGGCGCAAGAATTATTCTATTTAGAATCTGAATTATCTAACTTTATTTCACTCATTGATTCTGGACAATCCACAACAGATGCTGATCTACTCATCCAATTAACCAGTCTTTCTGCAAAAATTCATAAGTACTACCATCACAGCTCACGTTTTTCTGCCTCTATTGCTTACGATGATATTGTTCGTTCCAGGATTCAAGAGTTGCGAGAAACGCGCATAGAAGGCTACCCAACCGTTGGCGAATTTATGGATCGCCGGTTAAAACCCGCCATCGATACTTGCAGAACGATTGTCGTCCGACACGAACAATTAGCGAAGAACGTTTCCAGAGCGGCAGATTTACTACGAACAAGAGTGAATTTGGTGCAAGAAAAGCAAACCAACTCACTGCTAGAAGGGATGAATAAGACGGCAACCTCGCAACTACTCATGCAAAAAGCTGTAGAGGGGTTGTCAGTAGCGGCAATTAGCTATTACATCGTTAACCTGATTGGTGTCGGCTTAAAAGCACTACATCATTTAGGCGTAGAAGTAGATGTTGAAGTAGCAGAATTTATATTGCTATTTCCAACCGTGTATGTCGTTTATCAACATTCTTTAGCCATTAAAAAGATTAAAGTGCATTAAGCATAAAAAAATGCCCGGGCGGAGTACGACACCCGGGCACAATCAGCAGAGTAAGGAGAGAATTGCTGATTAAGAAACTGCACCTAAACCATATTTACCAGTCAACAAAGAGCCTTTTGCAAAGCGATCATAAGCGTATGGTGCGAGATCGATCTCTGTATCAAGACCCATTGCCTGTTGCGCTAACAATTGACCCACACCCGGTGATAACTTGAAGCCGTGACCAGAGAAGCCAAATGCGCAAGTAAAGTTCTCGATGCCTGGCAAGAATCCCATTACAGGGTTCCAGTCTGGCGTTACATCATAAACACCGGTCCAAGAAGACGCTAAACCAGCGGCTTCGTATGCTGGGAAACGCTCTGCCACTTGCGCGCCCACCTCAACCACGTAATCGAGTGGAATATCAGCCTGTTCTGTTTCAGGATTATTGAGTGAATCCCCAACAATACCTTCACTCACTAGCATCTGGTTACCACCATAGCTTCGGCAATACAGCATACCTGTAGAACCCAAATCTTTATAAACCGGCATGTCATAGGTGTATGCTGCGCCAGAACATTCTAGCGACATCACAGCATGGCGTTCTGGTACAAGCGGAATATCAATACCTGTCCATTCTTTCAAGACGCCAGACCAAATATTCTGTGTACTAACAATGTGCGAAGCAAAGAAATCACCTTCGGTCGTGTTAATCCCCACCACCTTATTGCCTTGCTTAATCAAACCAGTCACTGCAACGCCTTGTTTGACATGAACACCACGCTTGCGAGCACCGGCAGCAAATGAGCTAGCGACCAAATACGCATCCGCAAAACCGGCTTCAGGTTCATAACCAATTAGAGCTGAATCGCCAAACTGGGCAATTGGTAGTAGTTCTTTTGCCTGATCTTGCGAAAGAAAATCGACTTGAATACCCATATTGCGCTGGGCTTCTAACGCAGCTTTTAAAGGAGATAATTTGTCATTATCAGGAGAAGTGATCATGTAACCACATTTCACTAATCCACAAGAAGCTTCTGGGTCATCCAGATATTCGCTGAAATTTTTAAATACATTCCAAGAATGCTTAGCAATTTCCACATTCTGAACCACTGAATAGTGAGTTCTTAAAATACCAGAAGACTGAGAGGTTGTTCCTTCACCCACTTGGCCTCTGTCAATCAGCAGTACATTTTTTGCTCCAAGTTTTGCCAAATGAAAAGCGGTAGAAGTACCAATCACCCCTGCGCCAATCACAATGTAATCGTAATTCTGGTTCATACCAATCTCCTATTAGATTGGTGCCATCATAGGATTACCTTGTATTTAGGCCGACTGCATAAGCAAAGCTTATCCTAAACTAAAGATAACTTTATGCAGCGACCTCTGGCCCCCCTCAAAACAATAATTCTTATTTTTTGGAGGAAACCATGAAGAGCTACCATTTGACGCAAGGCACAGCGCCCATTCTCATCTCATTGCCGCATATTGGTACGCGGTTAACCGATGAAATCCGCGAACAGCTAACAGATGACGCAAAATACCTACCGGATACAGACTGGCATTTAGGCGAGATTTATGACTTTTTCTCAGAAATTGGCGCCTCGATCATTACGCCAATTTATTCGCGCTATGTGATTGATTTAAACCGCAGCAATCAGAACGAGAACCTTTATCCAGGAAAAAACTCAACGGGTTTATGTCCTGCTACCACCTTTATGGGGGCACCGCTGTATAAAGATGCATCGATCCTGACCGAAGGCGAGATCCAATCTCGCATCTATGATTTTTGGACCCCATACCACCAAGCCCTTCAAGACGAGCTGAATCGCTTAAAATCCATCCATCGCCATGTTTTATTATGGGAAGGACATTCTATTGCCAGTGAGCTTCCATTTTTGTTTGAAGGGCAATTACCGGCCTTTAACTTTGGCACTGCGGATGGAAAGTCATGCGACGGCAGGGTTTTAGCATCTGTTTTAGACATGGCAAAAGAACTATCCCTAGACTACGTAGCCAATCAGCGATTTAAAGGTGGATTTATTACCAGAAACTACGGATCACCAGAAAACAATATTCATGCGATACAACTGGAAATGAGCCAGCGAATCTATATGAGTGAACAATTTCCTTATGCACTCAATTCCACCTTAGCGCCATCAGTGAAACGCACACTTAAGTTATTGATTGAAGCTGCCCAACAATCGCTATCAATCATCTAGATACTTCCCTAAATACAAAACGCCTTGGCAACATACACCAAGGCGTTTTTATCGCTATCCAGCTTTTAGACTTACATTGAAGTATAGTTCGGGCCGCCGCCGCCCTCTGGCGTTACCCAAGTAATATTTTGTAGAGGGTCTTTAATATCACAGGTTTTACAGTGTAAGCAGTTCTGTGCATTGATCACCAATTTTTTATCACCAGACTCTTCACTAAACTCATACACACCCGCAGGACAGTAACGGCTTTCAGGGCCAGCGTAATGCGCTAAGTTATGCATGACCGGAATTTTAGGATCAGTCAGTCGCAAATGTACCGGTTGATTATCATTATGGTTGGTATTCGATAAATACACCGATGACAATCGATCAAAGGTGAGTTTGCCATCTGGTTTTTTATACTCAATCTTGGCAAAGTCGGACGCTTTTTTGAGTTTTGCAGCGTCTTTTGTCCGGGAGTGAATCGTCCAGAAATATTTACCGCCCAAAACCTTTTGCTCTAGGCCAACCATTAGCGTGCCAATGACTAAACCTTTATTCATCCAAGGTTTAAAGTTTCTAGCCTTGTGAAGCTCGGTATAAAGCCAAGATTGCTTAAAGCTGGTTTCATAGTCGCTTAGTTCGTCGCGTTGGCGTGATTGGCTTAACGCACTGGCAATGGCTTCTGCTGCCATCGAACCACTCTTAATGGCTGCATGGCTCCCTTTAATACGAGAGGCATTCAAAAAGCCTGCATCACATCCTACTAACACTCCACCAGGAAACGACAGCTTAGGCAAACTATTTAGACCACCTGCTGCAATTGCTCTTGCGCCATAGCTAATTCGTTTCCCCCCTTCAAGCAGCTTCGCAATCATCGGGTGGGTTTTTAGTGACTGAAATTCCTCGAATGGAGAAAGGTGAGGGTTCTCATACCCCAACCCAACCACCATACCAATGAAAATTTTATTGTCACCAGCATGGTATAAAAATGCACCACCGTAAGTATGACGATCTAGCGGCCAGCCAGCCGTATGAATCACTTTACCTTCTTGGTGTTTTTCTGGCGCAATTTCCCAAACTTCTTTAATCCCTAAACCATAGCTTTGCGGATCAGCGTCTTTATCCAGCGCAAATTGCTTGATTAGTTCTTTACCTAAGTGGCCGCGCGCGCCTTCAGCAAAGACCGTATATTTGCCATAAATTTCCATGCCAGGCTGGAATGCATCACTTTCAGTACCATCTTTATTAATACCAAAAGCACCTGTTTCCACACCAATTACTTCACCTTGCTCTCCATACACAATTTTTTGTGCTGGAAAGCCAGAAAAAATCTCAACACCCAGATTTTCCGCTTGGGTTGCCAACCACTTGGTCACATCCCCTAAGCTAACAATAAAGTTACCTTCGTTATGAAAGCAATTTGGTAGCAAGAAGTGAGGTAACTTGTATGATCCTTTTTGGCCTAGAAAATGAAACTCATCAGCAGATACTTTAGTTTTGAGAGGCGCCCCTTGAACCTCCCAATCAGGCAATAACTCGGTCAATGCTTGAGGATCCATAACGGCGCCAGACAGGATGTGCGCTCCTGGCTCCGAGCCTTTTTCAAGGATACAAACATTGATATCGGTTTGCTGCTGTTCTGCTAATTGTTTTAGCCGAATTGCAGTAGCAAGCCCCGCAGGACCAGCCCCCACAATCACTACATCATATTCCATTACCTCACTCATGCTATGCTCCTTACAGCTTGGCCGTCAGGGCAGGGATGACTTCATTCAAGTCACCAACCAAACCATAATCTGCAATTGAAAAGATTGGCGCATCTTTATCTTTATTGATCGCAACAATCACTTTCGAATCTTTCATACCCGCTAAGTGCTGAATCGCACCAGAAATACCAATCGCAATATAAAGCTCTGGCGCAACAATTTTACCGGTTTGACCTACCTGTAAATCATTCTGAACATAACCGGCATCTACCGCCGCACGAGAGGCGCCTAATGCCGCTTTTAGCTTGTCAGCAAGCGGAAGCAACAAGCCATCAAAGTTCTCTTTAGAACCTAGCCCACGCCCACCAGATACCACCACTTTTGCGGTATTTAGCTCTGGACGATCATTCTTAATTTCATCAATCGATATAATTTCTTTTTTAGCAAATAGGGTAGGGATGGCAATCGCTTCAACTGCTGCAGAACCTGCAGCCAACTCAGTACTAAAAGCCGTTGTACGGACAGTAATTAATTTGATCGCATCATTGGATTCAACGGTAATAAATGCATTACCTGCATAAATCGGACGCACAAAGGTTTTTGCATCAATAATTTCGACCACATCAGAAACTTGGCTAACATCAAGTTTAGCCGCCACGCGTGGCATAAAGTCTTTACCAAATACATTCGCTGGCGCAAAAATATATTGATAATTACTGGCAACAGAAACCACAACAGCAGCAACGTCTTCACCTAGCAAATGCTTAAACTTTCCGTCTGTAGCGGTAAGTACTTTACGCACGCCAGCCAAAGCAGCCACAGAAGAGGCGGCTGAAGCAACATCATCACCAATCACCAACACATCCACTTGCAAACTAACTTTTAGTGCAGCACTAATCGTAGCGTGGGTTGATAGTTTTACTTCTTTGTTTTTTACTTCTGCAATAACTAAAGCATTCATTTTTTTCACCTCGACTCGGAATAAAAATTAGGATTTCTTGATTTTTTCGATCAGCTCTTCCACTGAAGACAAGATAATTCCTGGCTCGCGACCTTTCGGTTCGAAATAATTTTTCACCGTTAGGCGAGGGGTGCTAGCAATCGCAGCATCAGCCGCCGCAATCACTTTAATTTCTTTCTTTTTCGCCTTCATAATATTTGGCAACGTAACAAAGCGAGGCTCATTTAGGCGTAGGTCACTGGTTAATACGACTGGCAACTGAAGTTTGACGTTTTCAATACCGCCATCAACTTCGCGTTTAACCGTCGCGAATCCATCCGCAACAGAAACTTCAGACACATTGGTTGCCTGTGGGAAGTCGTTTAATGCAGCAAACATTTGGCCTGTCTGATTAGAGTCATCATCAATCGCTTGTTTACCAAAGAAAATCAGATCTGCGTTTAAAGTAGCGTTTACTTTAGATAAGGTTTTAGCAATCTCTAATGGCTGAAGATCATTTCCAGAATCCACCAAAATTGCGCTATCCGCACCAATGGCGAGAGCATTACGTAATGTTTCTGTCGCACCTTGATCACCACAAGTGATCGCAATCACCTCAGTTGCAATCCCTTTTTCTTTCAAACGAACGGCTTCTTCAATAGCAATCTCATCGTATGGATTCATACTCATTTTTGCGCCATTCACATCCACGCCAGAGCCATCGGCCTTAACGCGAATTTTAACGTTCGAATCCACTACCTTTTTAACGCAAACCAGAACTTTCATTTCTGTAATCCTTTAAATGGTCACAACAATCAATCGTGATTTTTTACTGTCTTCAATTGATCTAATCTCAGCGGTTTGATTAGTTTCAATCATCAGCATATTGCCTGCCGTCACTTGCTTAAGTTCTCCATCACAGTTCACTTCAATGTCATTTAATGTCATACAAACGAACTTCCCAGGGCCGAGCGAACCAACATTCTCAATGGTGATAACGTCTGTCCGAATCGCTTCTGACTCCGACATCACATTAAAAATATTGGGTTCACCAGATATCACATTACCCAACAATGCTCGATCACCTTTATAGCGAAAGGGAGTGAGGTAATTGAGCTTTGCAGATTCACCATCTTCAAAATCAAGTTGAATATCACTGTGATTCAGCAAGATGCTTGTCCGGTGAATACCTGGAAACTGAGAGAACTCAACGGTCTTATTAAAGAATGCGAGACTGACTCTGACGCTGGTCGATTGACTAGAATTACCACTAAAGAGTAATCTGGTTTTTCCTAAGCCATTTTTCCATCGCACTGGTGCTGCTTTGTGAATGCTGTATACGTCAAGCATGGTTCTCGCTCCTTTTTTAAGGATTCTAGAGATTGACTACGCCAGCAGACTTTGCATAAGAAAATCTAATACTAAATCTTTGAAAAACTGTTTTTCACAGTTCTAAGGCGTACGAAGGAATGATCTATCTTGTTCTGAGAATCTTGATTAGTCGCGCTGATACTGAGGGGAAGGGGATCAAGAAGAAGGCTAGTTGAATAAAAAATTAAAAGTCTTCTCTAATTGGTGCTAGAAAGATTGTTTTCATCCAAAGCCGACATCAAAAAAGATCAACAGCATATTTCTTGTAACCGCTAAAATAGTCACCAATCTCACGTAATTATTTCCCCAAAAAATGATTGAGTTTTATACCTATCCACTAATCGCATTGATCTTTGTTGCCATTTTTTGCAGAGAAGTGATTGCCCCTGCATCTAAGAACTACTGCGATCGGCGTTGGTTAATCATTTCTAGCGGACTGGGGGTTTTCACTGTACTTACTACATTGGGCATTGGTTATCTATTTGAAGGGCAAATTAAAGAACATGCCTTAGTGACAGCTGCGAAGCAGTGGCCAGATGCCATTGTAGGCTTAGCTAGTTTTACGCTAACCAGTTTTATCTTTTACTGGTGGCATCGGGCAACGCATCGTTTTGATTTCTTATGGCGAGTTTTTCATCAACTTCATCACAGTGCAAAACGCGTAGAAGCGTTAACGGCATTTTTTGCACATCCGCTAGATTCAGCTGCCGCCATCCTAATAAGTTCATTTTCTAGCTATATGGTGCTAGGTGCTTCACCATTTGCTGCAGCAATTGCGCTGGTATTAACAGGAGTGTTTGATCTGTTTTTGCATAGCGACCAAAAAACGCCAACATGGATTGGTTACTTTATTCAAAGACCAGAAATGCACACAGTTCATCATGCATATGGACATCATGCCCAAAATTACGGATTACCGATTTTGGATCTGTTATTTGGTACATGGGTAAACCCAGAAGAGAGAGAACAAACACTTGGCTTTGATGATGCAAATTCAAACCGAATCACAGACATGCTGATGTTCACGGATGTGCATAAGAAGCGTGCCAAAGAAAAGTGAACTGCGTATAGAATTTGAGACGGCGGTTTACATTTTCAACCATATTTATAAACACAAACCAC
>NZ_JAJBZT010000010.1 GCF_020564625.1 Leeia speluncae | reverse complement strand
ATTTGATACCACCGAAGAAGCTATTCACCTAGCAAACGATACCCCATACGGCCTAGCGGCCAGTGTCTGGTCAGACAATCTGCCAACTGTCATGCACGTGGTGCCAGAGATTCAGGCAGGCACAGTCTGGGTAAACAGCCACATCCCATTAGACCCGAATATGCCGTTTGGTGGCCATAAGCAATCTGGCGTCGGCCGTGAGTTTGGCCGTGGTGCGGTGGAGAACTTCACTGAATTGAAATCAGTTTGTATTGCGTATTAGTGAGTAACTGACGCGGTTCACAAAAGGGCTGGCTAGTGTGGCAGCCCAATTTATTTAGAGGGCACTTTTGTACCGGAATTGACGAGAGAGTGAATTCCATCCAATCTGTTTAACAACGTTCATTGTCAGGAGAGAGTTCAATGACGCTACATAAAAAACTAGAAGCCCACCTAGAGCAGGGGGTTGTGGGTTTTCCTACCGCACTTGCTAGTTCGGTCGGGGTAATTATGGCTAGCCCTGTCATCTTAACCGCTACCAGTGGTTTTGGCATGGCCGGTGGTACATTTGCGTTGGCAATGGTGGTCGCGCTAATCATGATGCTGGCGCAAAGTACAACATTTGCAGAAGCGGCATCCATCCTCCCTACCTCTGGTTCTACTTATGATTACATTGCGTGTGGTTTAGGCCGTTTTTGGGCCATCGTCGGTACGATTTCAGCGTATTTAATTGTGCATTTGTTTGCAGGCACATCAGAAACCATTCTATCTGGGATTATGGCGCTGGTTAACTTCGAACATATGAATAGCGTCATGGAAGCACATGGCGGCTCTTGGATGGTCGGGGTTGGTTTGGTCGTGCTATTTGGTATTTTGAATGCGCTTGGTATCCATGTATTTGGCAAAGTAGAAGTCGTACTGACTTTTGGGATGTGGGCAACGCTAACCATTTTCGGTATTGCCGGTATTTTAGAAGCACCGCATGTCAAATTAGACAGTGTATTTGGTACACCGCTTTCATTCGAAGATCCGCAAGCTGTGCTGAGCTTGGTTGGATTGGCCATGTTCATGTTTGTGGGTTCAGAATTAGTCACCCCGCTTGCACCTGAACTTAAAAAATCTGCTAGAACCTTGCCACGTGCGATGTTGATCGGATTGCTAGGTGTGGGCACTTGCATGTTCATGTACGGGATGGCGGTTTTACGCCAAGTTGAAAATACGCCAATGGACCCAAATAACCCAAATGGCGCACATTTACTGGACACTCCAATGGCAATCCCTGCATTTGCAGAGCAAGTAATGGGACCGTTTGGACGTATTTGGCTAGGCCTTGGTTTGTTGTTTGCGGGTGGTGCTTGTATTAACACCTTGGTGGCTGCTGTTCCACGCATTATTTACGGAATGGCCTTAGATGGCGCATTGCCAAAATTCTTTGCTTACTTACACCCTCGTTTTAAAACACCTTGGATTGGTATTTTAGTAGCCGTGCTAATGCCAACCAGCTATGCGATCTATCTGGATGGCAATTTGGATAAGATTTTTGTTTTAGTACTGGCTGCGGTTTGCGCTTGGGGATTGGCGTATATCTTAGTGACACTATCGGTGATTTCATTGCGTATTCGTCGCCCAGATTTCCCAAGAGCGTATAAGTCTCCATTCTTCCCGATTCCACAGATCATCTCTACCGTGGGGATTTTGTTAGCCATCTGGTATATCGCACCACCAGGGTTAACTAGGGCAGATGTGTTTGTTCCATTTGGAATTATCTTGGCAATTACCGGGACTTATGCATTGATCTGGACGACGCTAGTTCAACGTCAAAATCCATTCAAGCCAGTCGCAATTGAAACGGTGCTTGAAGAAGAATTTGCGGATATCAAGGAGTAAGCGATGTCAGCCCTTTCAATTGTTAGCCAGTATTTTCAACCGCAAACACCACGTGCTTACCAAGCTGGCGCAACGTTAAGAAGAGTCATGCTGAATTTGAAAGGGCTACATTTCGAAGAGACCTCTCTTTCGACGGCCAATTTCTCTACGACCACTTCTGGTATTTGTGGAACAGTCGCAGAAAAGATTGACCCTCTTCTCTTTGCCCATACAGTGACGACTGTTTTCCGTTTTCAAATTGCGCCCACCTCCTCGGCTATATTTGAATGGGAACTCGGTCACCTTGGGGCAATGAGAAGACAAGGGGTGCGCATCAATAAAAAGCTGGCGGGATCCGAAGCGGTTGAAAAGCTAGCAGATCAAATCCGTACGGATCCGTTAGTGTTGCAACATTGGCTACCATTAGATGCCAAAACTTGCCGACTGATTGGCAATGAAAATGGTGTGTATTTGGAGATGGAACATTTTGGTGGTAGCGAGGTAGTGGCTAGCTTTCCGAACATCCGAAGATACGTTCGTATTACACCAGAACAATGGCAGTATGCACTAAAGGTAGTAAGAGAAATTAAGCGGATATTTGCGTAATATTTTGCTACTTACTCATAAAAAAACCAGTGTCATTTGCACTGGTTTTTTTATTTTATTCTACTCAATCATCTCTGGTGAGCACTTCAAGTAGTTCAATCTCAAAAATAAGATTAGAACCAGGTTTAATGTGCTGACCAACTTGGCGATCACCATATCCAAGATGCGCTGGCACAAATAGCTTTCTTTTACCGCCAACTTTCATGCCCATCATGCCGATATCCCAACCTTTAATCACTCGGCCAGATCCAATCACGGTTTGAAATGGCTTGCCTCGATCATGAGAGGAATCAAACTTGGTACCATCTTCTAGCCAACCGGTGTAATGCGCCTGAATTAATGCGCCTTTTACACATGCCTTACCGTCGCCTTCTACCAAATCTTCAATCTGTAGTTCAGTTGTCATGCTTTACTCTTTTGTTAACTGACAATATCAGCGCAATTATACCTTGATCGGCTAATTTCAATCATTGGGGCCGCTAATATTGCCAGCGAGCCTCATTTTATTCATTTTATCAGAAGAGATTTGGCGATACTGCAATGGGGTCATACCCACTTGTTTGGTAAAAAAGCGGCTGAAATAGGCAGGGTCTTTAAACCCTAGTTGATAGGCAACTTGTGCAATGGGCGTAGCGGCGAAAAGTAACTGCCGTTTACCTTCGAGAATCAGCCTTTCAAACACTAACTGCTTGGAAGGTAGATTCGCCACCCGGCGGCAAATTTCGTTTAGTTTTGCCTCGGTAATACACAATTCACTAGCGTAAGTCGACAATGGCCAATGCTGATCGTAATGTTGGTCAATCAACAAGGTAAATTGCTGGAATAATTTCCGATCCCCTCGCCCCGCATCTGGTGTGGCTTGGGAATTAGGTGCGATTCGAAATAAGCTTAAAACAATCAGCTGTGTTAGCTGTTGCAATGCCCAAGTGCGCCCCGCCTCATGTTGTGAGAACTCATTTTTTAGTAGCAAAATACAATCACAAATCTGTCTAAATGTTTGTTGGACAGCAAAGGATTGATTCGCAATTTCTAAACAAAATGGCTGGGTGAGTAGGTTGGAGGGCAATTCGCTTGCTACCGCACCATGTAAATTCCGTACGATATCTTGCCGGATAGTCAACACATGGCCATCGGCTACCGGTTCTGTCGAAAATGCATGCGGAATAGCGGGCGGTGTAAAAAACACCAAGGGAGCGCGCGCTAAGTAGAAGTGATCATCTAATTGAAGTTGAATCACCCCAGAATCCAGAAAGTGGATCTGATAAAAACGATCATGATGATGCGCAGGGGTGGTACGGCCAAAAAAATCGGCCATCCGACCAAATGATTCGTAATGCACTTCTGCCCCATCATACTGATGGTCGTACACTTTACCGATATCAATATTAGGGATGACTGACATAGTGAAACCTATTTATGCCTCATCTTCTACCAAGGGCTCACTCTCTGGCACTTGCAACTGACTGACCTCTTCTAGCAAGGCCATCAGCTGATCTATTTTTTCTACGCTCAGTTGCTCTTCTAATTTTTGATAGGCTGCGGCAACCTCATCCGCCATGTTTTCAACCATTTCTCTGGCCGTATCTGTGAGTGCCACATAAATTTTGCGCTGATCGGTAGTTGGCTTTAGCTTTAGCACCAAACCGTCTCTTTCCATGCGGGTCAGAATACCCGTTAGGCTTGGACGCAAAATGCAGGTTAGTTCTGCCAGATGTTGAAACTCAATTGTATTTTTCTCTAACAGCACCCGCATAATGCGCCACTGCTGCTCTGTTAGGCCATGCTTATTCAAGAGTGGCCGAAAAAAGCCCATTGTCGTTTCACGGGCACGCAGTAATGCGATAGTCAGAGAGGTGTGTAGTTTTTTCATGCGCAAGGTCTTTTCACTGTTGGACAGCATTTTCATTCAAATTGAAATGAAATATTCAATATTTTTATATCATTCAGTATTCATGCGGTTTAGTAAAGCATACGACATCAAATAATTTAGCTTAAACCAGCAAAAAGACAATAGTTTGTTAATAGTCATGTTATTAAGATGACATTCCAAATTCTTGCAATGCCATCAGCGCAATTTCTTCATCTTGCGACGCACTGCCACCGGATACGCCAATCGCACCAACCAACACGCCATCGACCACAATCGGTACACCCCCTGCAAAGCCAGCAAATTGCGGCCGGTTCATTAATCCGTGCTTTAAAAATGCATTTGCACTTTCCAATCGATCTGTCCATGTAGAGGTAGGACGACCAAAACTAACGGCGGTATAGGCTTTATCAATTGCAATATCACTTGAATGTAGCGGCGCGCCATCTACTTTGGTAAATGCTTGTAGTTGACCACTGACATTTACTACCGCAATACACATTTTGAACTGTCGATGCTCGGCCAGTAACAGCGCATGCATGGCGAGCGCCAAAGCAGTGCGGCTAGTAATAGAAACTATCGTTTGCGTCTCTAACATCTCTCACCCCTAAAAAAAATGCCGCCAGACCTTGGGGAATACTGGCGGCACAAGAGCTACAGCTCGTGAAAATTCAACATTTCAAAAAACCAAAACACCACACCCATTAATTTATTAATAAAATAAATTTAAAAATAAATTCATTTAGAAATAAACAAAACAGCCAACAGCTAGTAAACAAACTTCACAACGATGTAAATTTAGCATACTAACAGCCTATTTAGTCAATACAGCACTATCCTTTTTTGGCAGATTGCTTGCCAATTGTTTGACCAAAACCCACTTCACCAGTATAACGTTAATATGTTAACATTATTCAAAAGCATGACTTTAAACAGTTAATCATTTAGAAATGAATCAACCGTTACCGCAGGAAAAAGCATGAGACAGGCTAGGATTCTTCAAAACGATGTGGTGCAGAGTGTCACCATTCAAGATCAACAACCAGCGATTGCAGGTCAATTCACATGGCTACCCGCAACGAACGGTAGCGTGATTGGGCTGGCACTAAACAATCGCCCGCTAATGGATAAATTAGCGCCAGAACTCACAGAAGCGCCATACAAAAATCCACCCAAAACACCAGTGTATTTCTTTAAACCAGTGAATACGCATTTAGCACACCAAGGGGCAATCCAAATCCCTGCAAACGGGGAAACAGCATTTGCTGGCGCTGCATTAGGCATTGTGATTGGCAGCACAGCCCGAAAGGTAAAACGTGCTGATGCCGCTAGCGTGATTGCGGGCTACACCATCGTGAACGAAGTGAGCTTGGCTGAGACGAGCTACTACCGCCCAGCGATTAAAGCAAAGTGCCGTGACACCTTTTGCCCGATTGGCCCATGGGTGGTTTCTGCAGATGAACTAGATGTCAGCGCATTGGCAATCAACACCTATGTCAACGGTGAACTTCGCCAGCGTGGCAACACGGCAGATCTGATTTATAGCGTGCCAGAAATCATCGAATACCTAAGTGATTTCATGACCTTACAAGCAGGTGACCTGATTATTGCCGGCACGACATTGCGCGAAGTGGCACTAGCCGCTGGCGATGTGGTCGCTGTAGAAATTGAAGGCATTGGCCGTTTAGAAAACACCGTTACATTAGAAACAGGAGCCGCGAAATGAAACACGCGCGCGTCGAATATAAAGGCGTTACCCAAGCAGCCACCTTACTGGCTGACCAACGCTTACAACTAGCAAACGGCGAAACCATTGATGCCAAAGAAGTGAAATGGCTACCGCCAACAAACGGCACCATTTTTGCGCTAGGGCTGAATTACGCTGATCACGCTGCCGAACTGGACTTTAAAGCGCCAACGGAGCCGCTAGTGTTCCTGAAAGGGACAAACACGCTAACAGGCCACAATCAGGTATCTGTTCGTCCAGACAATCTGGAATACATGCACTACGAAGCCGAGTTGGTGGTGGTGATTGGTAAAACAGCCAAAAACGTGAGCCGCGAGGATGCGATGCAATACGTAGGAGGCTACACCGTGTGTAACGACTACGCCGTGCGGGATTACCTAGAAAACTACTACCGCCCTAACCTGCGCGTAAAAAGCCGCGACACCTTAACGCCCATCGGCCCTTGGATGGTAGAGGCGGCAGACGTAGCAGACCCGCACAACCTAGCCTTACGCACCTATGTGAACGGTGAACTGCGCCAGGAAGGGAGCACCAAAGACCTGATTTTTGATGTGCCGTTTTTGGTGTCTTACCTCAGTAGCTTCATGACATTGAACCCGGGCGACATGATTTGTACCGGTACGCCAGAAGGCTTGTCGGACGTCAAACCGGGTGACTTGGTAGAAGTGGAAGTTGAACACGTTGGTCGCTTGGCAAACCGCATTGTTAGCGAAGCAGAATACGAAAAAATGTTGAAGGAGAACGCAGCATGATGATCAAACACCTAATCAATGGGCAATCTGTCGAGAGCAAAGAAACCTTCCAAACCCTTAACCCAGCGACAGGCGAAGTTCTAGCCGATGTGGCAAGTGGTGGAGAGGAAGAAGTAAACGCGGCGGTTGCGGCGGCCAAAGCAGCGTTCCCAGGTTGGGCAGCTACGCCAGTGAAAGAGCGTGCTCGCCTGATGCGTAACTTGGGTGATTTGATCACCAAGAACGTGCCAGAACTGGCCGAGATGGAAACCAAAGATTGCGGTCAGGTGATTGGCCAAACCAAAAAGGCTTTGATCCCACGCGCGGCGGATAACTTCCACTACTTTGCAGAGTTGATCCAGCATCAGCATGGCGAAACTTACGATTCTGACACAGGGCATCTCAACTACACCTTGTGGACGCCAGTCGGCGTGGTGGCGCTGATTTCTCCTTGGAACGTGCCATTCATGACGGCAACCTGGAAAACCGCACCATGCTTGGCATTTGGTAATACCGCCGTGATGAAGATGTCTGAACTATCGCCAATGACGGTCGATCGCCTAGGCCAATTGGTACTGGAAGCAGGCATTCCACCCGGTGTTTTCAACATTGTTCATGGTTACGGCAATACCGCGGGTGAACCACTGGTTAGCCACCCTGATGTTCGGGCGATTTCCTTTACCGGCAGTACGCTGACTGGTAACCGCATTGTGAAGTCGGCAGGGCTCAAGAAATTCTCGATGGAATTAGGTGGAAAATCGCCGTTCATCATCTTTAACGATGCAGATTACGAACGCGCACTCGATGCGGCGATTTTCATGATCTTCTCGAATAACGGTCAACGCTGTACCGCTGGCTCACGCATCTTGGTACAAGACGGTATCTACGACAAGTTTGTAGCTGACTTTGCTGCCCGCGCCGCTCGCCTCACCGTGGGGGATCCGCTAGACCCGAACACCATTGTTGGCCCAATGATTAGCAAAGGCCACCAAGCAAAGGTTCAAGGTTACATCGAGCTTGGTCAAAAAGAAGGCGCGAAGCTGGTATTTGGTGGTGATACACCAAACGTGGCCGAACACCTAAAAGGCGGTAACTGGGTTCAGCCAACCGTGTTTGCTGATGTAGACAACAAGATGAAGATTGCACAAGACGAAATCTTCGGGCCAGTGCCTTGCATTATCCGCTTCAAGACCGAAGAAGAAGCGCTGCAGATTGCTAACGACACCCAATACGGTTTGTCTTCTTACCTATGGACAGAAAGCACTGGGCGCGTGATGCGCATGGCGAAAGCAATTGAAGCAGGGATGACGTTTGTGAATAGCCAAAACGTACGGGATTTGCGGCAGCCATTTGGCGGCGTGAAAGCTTCTGGTACTGGCCGTGAAGGTAACCACTACAGCTACGAAGTGTTCTGCGAAGCGAAAAACGTGGCCGTGTCTTATGGCAATCACCCGATTCCTAAATGGGGTGCGTAGGTATTTGATCCTTCCCTAGCCTCCCCTTACCCAGGGGGGCTAGGTGATGGGTAGTAAGGAATATAACAAAGGTGTATCTGGCCAAGCGTACAGATGCGCCGCAAGCGCTACAGGTAATTGTTTTATCCACTAGAGAGGCACTTATCATGGGAAAAATTGTTTTAGCTGCAAAAGTCACGCATGTTCCATCCATGCTGATTTCTGAAATGCCAGGGCCGAATCATGGCTGTCGCCAAGCGGCGATTGATGGCCATAAAGAAATTGGTCGTCGCGCAAAAGCACTGGGCGTCGATACCGTGGTCGTCATTGATACCCACTGGCTGGTGAATGCGGGTTATCACATCAATGCCTGCAGTCAGTTTGAAGGCGTGTATACCAGTAACGAGTTCCCTCATTTCATCCAAAACCTACCGTACAACTACAAAGGTAATACCGCGCTAGGTGAATCAATTGCGAAAATCGCGACTGAAAAAGGCGTAGGCACGCGAGCACACAACATTCCTACCCTAGATGTTGAATATGGCACCTTACTACCGATGCACTATATGAATACCGATGCGGCTTTCAAAGTAGTGTCGATTGCGGGCTGGGTAGCATGGGGCGATATGGAAGAAAGTCGCATCGTGGGTGAAGCAATCCGCGAGGCAGTAGAAGCATCCGATAGCAATGTTGCGATTGTGGCGAGTGGATCGATGTCTCATCGTATTCATGACAATAAAAACGTGAATGGCGGTTTATTTACGATTAGCGATGAGTTCTACCGTCAGGCAGATTTGCGCGCACTAGATTTGTGGCAACAAGGCCGTTTTGAAGAGTTCACCCGTATGTTACCAACTTACGCCAAGGTGTGTTACGGCGAAGGCTGGATGCACGATACCGCGATGCTGTTAGGCGCATTGGGCTGGGATCAGTACAAAGGCAAGGCAGAAATGATTACCGATTACTTCGAGAGTTCTGGCACAGGCCAAGTCAACGCGCTTTTCCCTGTTTAAACAGTATTCGATTGATAAAACAGTAAAACCACTGCTGATAGCCCTGCGCTTTTACACGCAAGCTAGACGGCAGCGCAAACATTCGTTGAATTTGCCAATACTGGATACGTATTTTGAAGTCAGGTTAGTCATACTGGTTGTTTAGCCAGCATCACTAACCTTGCTTGGTTGCCATGCACATTTAAGCGCAACCTCCCCTTGATGAATGAAGGAATACCATGGGCAAACTAGCACTTGCTGCCAAGATTACACATGTACCGTCTATGTACCTGTCTGAGCTTCCTGGGCCAAATCAGGGTTGCCGAGATGCGGCAATTAATGGCCATAAAGAGATCGCCCGCCGCTGCCGCGAATTAGGCGTAGATACCATTGTGGTATTTGATACCCATTGGCTAGTCAATAGCGCCTATCACATCAACTGTGGTGAGAGGTTCGAAGGGGTTTATACCAGCAACGAGCTCCCGCACTTTATTCGTGACATGAAATTTAGCTATCCTGGCAATCCAATTTTAGGCGAATTAATTGCAAACGAAGCAATTGCTCGCAAAGTAAGAGCCAAAGCCCACAATATTCCAAGTCTAGAGCTTGAATACGGCACCTTAGTCCCGATGCGTTATATGAATGAAGACCAACATTTTAAAGTGGTCTCCGTTGCTGGCTGGTGTCAAGCGCATGAACTAGAAGATAGCCGCAAATTTGGCGAAGCAGTGAAAGCAGCAATTGAAGCTTACGACGGCACGGTCGCTATTTTTGCAAGTGGGTCGTTATCGCACACCTTTATTGATGATCGCTTAGCCGAAGGCGGTATGTTCCGTTACACCCGTGAGTTCGACCGCCAAGTGGATATGCACGTGGTAGAGATGTGGAAGCAAGGCCGCTTTGCCGAATTCTGCGCCATGCTGCCAGAGTACGCCACTTACTGTAACGGCGAAGGCAAGATGCACGACACAGCGATGCTGCTTGGCGCATTAGGATGGGATCAATACCAAGGAGAAGTCGAGATCATCACCGAGCTATTCCCAAGCTCTGGCACCGGCCAACTCAACGCTATCTTCCCTATTTAAGAGGCCCGCACATGCCACATTTTATTGTTGAATGTACCGAAAACCTACGTGATAGTGCAGATTTTCAGCCGCTATTTGCCCAAGTGCATGAATACATGGCGGGCACCGGTATTTTCCCTATTGGCGGCATCCGTAGCCGTGTTCACTGGATTGATACCTACCGCATGGCAGACGCCGCAGCCGACTATGCCTTTGTGCATATCACGCTAAAAGTGGGCCATGGACGTGACGAAGCCACCCGAAAAGCCGTTGGTGATCATCTATTTGGGTTGGTCAAAACCCATTTCGCAAAACTGATGGAAGATCGCTACTTAGCGCTGTCTTTCGAGATGGTAGAGCTACATCCGGTGCTGAACTACAAGCACAACAACGTGCACGCGCGCTTTAAATAAAACATTCCCCATGAACCTATCAGACCTCCCGATACGTACCAGCCGGCTGATTGCCCTCTTAGGGCTATTAGTCGCGTTTGGCCCGTTTGCGATTGACATGTACCTACCCAACCTCCCCGTGATGGGGCATGAGCTAGGCGTAGGGCAAGACGATATGCAGCACACACTCAGCGCCTTTTTGCTGGGGTTTTGTGTCGGGATGTTGTTTTATGGGCCATTGTCCGATCGATTTGGTCGTCGCCCATTATTGCTAGTGGGGATTGGGCTCTATGTAGTCAGCAGCCTCTTATGTGCCTTTGCACACCAAATTGATAGTCTGATTACCTTTCGGTTGCTGCAAGCAATTGGTGGTGGTGCAGGTTCGGTGATGGCGCGCGCCATCGTCAGGGATGTATTTCCCAAAGAAGATGCGGCCAGCGTCTTATCTAAAATGGCTTTAGTCACCATGGTCGCGCCACTTATCGCACCACTTGTGGGAGGTTGGTTGGGTAATCACATCGGTTGGCGTGCCGTATTTGTGCTGTTGTCGGTGCAAGGGTTAATTAGTGGTTGGTTAGTCTGGCGCTATTTGCCAGAAACATTGCCGTCTACCCAGCGAAGCCATGGTGGTCTGGGGACAGTGTTGGTGAATTACTGGCGTTTACTGATCGACCCACGCAATCTACTCCTCATCATTGGCATGGGGTTTCCGTTTGCTGGTATGTTCGCGTTTATCACTGGCTCGCCTTTTGTATATATCGAACGCTTTGGCGTTAACAACCAGTTTTATGGTTTTCTGTTTGGCGCCAATATCATCGGTCAAGCCATATTTACCCTGATCAATACCCAGTTATTAAAACGATACTCCCCGCTCGCCATTACCAACATCGCCATTTTGCTGGCACTTACCGCTAGCATTGGCGCGCTATTGACTGATACGACTTCGCTTTGGCTACTCGTACCGATGATTGTGGTGTACGTCGGCCTTACCATTGCCATTAACGCCAACGCCATGGCCGCCCTTCTCGGCAGACACCAACATCAGATCGGTAGTATTAGTGCATTGGCAGTGTCGATCGAGTTTGGATTTGGCTCTCTCGCTAGTTTTATTGTTGCCGCCTTGCAGCCACACACCCCACATGCAATGACCTGCGTCATGCTCGGTTGCGCCGTCATTGCCGCCATTTGTTTATTTGTCTATCGCTGGCTAGAAACGCCGCAAATCTCCCTACAAAAAAGCTAAGAGAAAGGCACGACATGCAATTAAAGGATGCTTCCCTACTACAACAGCAACTCTACATTGACGGTGCCTGGCAAGCCGCCAGCGACGGCGAAGTATTTGCAGTGACCAACCCAGCAAATGATCAGGTGTTAGTGACGGTTGCTTCTGCTACCAAAGCAGATACGGCACGCGCAATCGAAGTGGCGGAAGCCGCCCTACCTGCTTGGCGCGATCTAACAGCCAAAGCACGATCGAACTTGCTGCGTAATTGGTACAACCTAATCCTTGAGAACATCGATGATCTCGCCACCATCTTGAGCGCCGAGCAAGGCAAGCCGTTAGCAGAAGCCAAAGGCGAAATCTTGTACGGTGCCAGCTATATCGAATGGTTTGCCGAAGAAGCCAAGCGTGTCTATGGCGATACCATCCCAGGTCCTGCGGCAGACAAACGGCTGGTCGTGATCAAGCAACCAATTGGTGTCGTGGCGGCCATTACCCCGTGGAATTTCCCGAATGCGATGATCACCCGCAAGGTCGGCCCAGCGTTGGCAGCAGGTTGTACCGTGGTGGTCAAACCAGCTACCGAAACCCCTCTATCCGCACTGGCGCTTGCCGTGTTGGCAGAAAAAGCGGGCATCCCGAAAGGAGTAATCAACATCGTACCGGGCAAACGCTCTGGTGATATTGGTGGTGAACTCACTGCCAATCCAATTGTGAAGAAGCTTTCTTTCACCGGTTCTACCCGCATCGGCAAATTGCTGATGGCGCAATGTGCCGACACCATCAAAAAGCTATCGCTAGAACTAGGTGGCAACGCCCCATTTATTGTGTTTGACGATGCTGATCTGGATGCAGCAGTGCAAGGCGCCATGATCGCCAAATTCCGTAACACCGGCCAAACCTGCGTCTGCGCGAACCGCATCTTGGTACAAAGCGGTGTTTACGATGCTTTTGCAGAGAAATTGGCCGCAGCTGTGGCCGCCATGCAAGTAGGCCCCGCGCTAGAAGGTGCTTTCCAGCAAGGCCCACTGATTAACCAATCGTCACTCAACAAGGTTAAAGAACACGTAGAAGACGCACTTGGCAAAGGGGCAAAAGTAGCCACTGGCGGTAAAGCACACGCTCGTGGTGGTTTGTTCTATGAGCCAACCGTACTGACTGGTGTCACTAACGACATGGTCGTCGCCAAAGACGAAACCTTCGGCCCAGTCGCACCCCTATTTAAGTTCGACACCGAAGCAGATGCCATCCGCCTAGCTAACGATACCGAATTTGGCTTGGCGGCTTACTTCTACTCTCGTGACATTGGCCGCGCTTGGCGCGTAGCAGAGAAACTGGAATGCGGCATGGTCGGCATTAACGAAGGGCTAATTTCTAACGAGGCCGTCCCGTTTGGCGGCATCAAAGAATCTGGCCTAGGCCGCGAAGGCTCGAAATACGGCATCGAAGAATACTTGGAAATCAAATACATGTGCTTTGGTGGCATCTAAGCCCCAAACCGACATATACCTATCAGGAGAAGAACATGTTAGATAAAGAAATCATTACCCTTTGTGCACAACGTCTGCACGAAGCAGAAAAAAATCGCGTTCAAATTCGTCAGCTATCTTTGGAATACCCAGACATCACCATCGAAGATGCGTATGCCATCCAGCGCGAATGGGTTGCGATGAAGATGGCAGAAGGCCGCACGCTAAAAGGCCACAAGATCGGCCTGACGTCTAAAGCCATGCAGTACTCCTCGCAAATCGACGAGCCGGATTACGGTGCGCTGCTGGACGATATGTTCTTTGCGGATGGCTCAGACATCCCGACTAGCCGTTTTATCGTGCCTCGCTTGGAAGTCGAGCTAGCCTTTGTATTGGCAAAACCACTTTCTGGCCCGAACTGCACCTTGTTCGATGTGTACAACGCGACTGACTATGTGATCCCTGCTGCCGAGATCATTGATGCGCGAAGCCAATCGATTGACCCAGAAAGCAAACGTCCACGTAAAGTGTTCGACACCATTTCAGACAACGCGGCCAACGCAGGGGTTGTGATGGGTGGTCGCCCAATCAAACCATCCGAAGTGGATCTTCGTTGGGTATCTGCCATTTGCTACCGCAATGGCGTGATTGAAGAATCAGGCGTGGCGGCGGCGGTGCTCAACCACCCGGCCAACGGTGTGGCGTGGCTAGCCAACAAACTCTACCCATATGGTGTCACCCTGCAACCCGGTCAGATCATTCTGGGTGGTTCGTTCACTCGCCCGGTTCCTGCACGTACGGGGGATACCTTCCATGTCGATTATGGTCAGTTGGGCGCAATTAGCTGCCGCTTTGTGTAATTCACTAGGAGAAAATAATGGAAATGCCAGTGAATCACTTCAAAGCAGCGATGAAAAACCAGCAGGCCCAAATCGGCCTGTGGCTTGGTTTGGCCAACCCCTACACGGCAGAACTACTTGCCGGTGCGGGGTTTGATTGGCTACTCATTGACGGCGAACACGCACCAAACGAGCTACAAACCACCCTCGCCCAGCTGCAAGCGATAGCCCCATACAAAAGCCAGCCGATTGTTCGCCCACCATGGAATGACCCCGTCCGCATCAAACAGATCCTGGACTTGGGCGTACAAACGCTACTGGTACCAATGGTACAAACCGCCGAAGAAGCGCGTTTGGCCGTTGCCGCGACTCGCTACCCCCCAGAAGGCATTCGTGGCGTTGGCAGTGCACTAGCACGCGCGTCCCGTTGGAACCGAGTAGGTAATTATCTACATGCTGCCAACAGTGAAATCTGCGTGCTGGTACAAATCGAGACAAAAAAAGGCTTGGATAACTTAGCAGAAATCTTAGCGGTTGATGGTGTGGATGGCGTGTTTATTGGCCCAGCAGATTTATCTGCTGATCTCGGCTTTATTGGTAACCCTGGCCACCCAGAAGTACAAGCCGCGATTACCCATGCCATTTCTATGATCAAAGCTGCCGGCAAAGCACCAGGCATTTTGATGACCAACGAAGCCCTTGCTCGCCAATATCTGGCTCTGGGTGCTTTGTTTGTGGCGGTGGGCGTCGATACCACCCTACTCGCCCAAGCAGCAGATGCACTGCGCCAGAAATATCTGGATGCAGCGCCTGTCAGCCCCCCTGATACCAGCGGCAAAATTAGCGTCTATTAATTCAATCCCCGCACACAAATACTCCCTTAGTTGAAGGTTTTACCTATCAACAAAGGGAGCGGTTTGCTGTTTGACTGCATTTTTCGCTTGAGGAGGCGCATGATGTTTGTCCGGTTCTTGCAACGTAGTAGTTTAGTCATTGCACTGTTCGCTTCAACCATTGCCTATGCTCGTCCACTCAAAATTGGAACATTTCCATGGATTGGCTTTGCGCCCTTACAAGTTGCAGCAGGCAAAGGCTTTTGGAAACAAACAGGGGTTGATGTTCAAGTGATCAGCTACCCATCTGACGCTGAAGCGCTAGCCGCCTTCAAGCAAAAGAAAATTGATTTAATGACCACCATGGTGGGTAATATTTATGGCTACCGGCAGGCAGGTATCCCCATGTACCTCATGGCAGAAACGGGTTGGTCTCATGGCAGTGATAAGCTAATCGCCAAACAAAACTTAAGTGCAAACAAACTAAAAGGCGCGACGGTTGGGGTTTATCTAAGAAACGCCACGATTGGCAACTTTCTCAACCAATATCTAGCCAGTCAAAAGCTCAAACCAACTGACGTCAAGCTAGAAGAAGCCACGCCAGAAAAACTCACCAATGACTTTGCTAGCGGCAAATATCCGCTGATTGTTACTTATGATCCATTTGCTCTAGATGCCAGACGAAAAGGCGCTGGCGATGAAGTCGGCAACAGTGCTAGTTGGCCTGGCATCTTGCCGGAAGGGATTGTGGGACAGCCCAATTTAACAGCTGAGTTTTCTAATGACCAACTCGCTAACTTCTTCACTGGCTGGCTAGAGTCGATCCGTTGGATTGATACACAAGCAAAATGGAAAGAAATCTTCCCTTTATTACGTAAAGGCAGCAGCCCGACCCCAGAATCGCTAGATGAACTAGACGTCATCGCTATGCTGAACTCCTATCGCTTCCATCTCCCCTCTCGGCTCATTCAAAGAAACGAAGCAGGTAGTGGCACGCAAAAATACCTAAAGCAAGTTCAGCAATATTTAGCGGATACCCATTCCCCTGCCGCGCAGCTATCACCGGAGCAATTGGTCTCTGTCGATGCCGCGCTAAAAGCGGCACAACGCGCACTTGCCGCAAAAAACTAGCACTAGCAAAAGAAGGGGGAAATCTATGCTAAAACGTTGGATTCAATCAGCCAGCAGCGAAGCCATTTATGAAGCGGCGCCACTTCAAACCGAACTAGACATTGCAGCACCTAAGTATTGGGAGTCCACCGGGCAAATGCTTTCAAGAGGATTTCATACCTTGGCCTTCTTGCAGCAAACCATTGCAGATGGCATACAAAGCAATATTCAAGCGGCTGCAGAAATTGAAGAGCGCAGCCAAAAAATGTCGGCAGCGCTGACAGACTCTGCACAACAAATGTCAGAAAGCAATCGCCTAGCATTGCAGATGCAAAACGAACTGACCGAAGAACTAGCCCAGCTTAGCCAAAGCGTTAAACAGCAATTAAGCGATACCATCGCAAAAATCGATCACAAATCGGAAGAGGTGCTATCTGTCTTGGAAGAAATCGCTGCAATTGCTAAACAAGTCAATCTGCTTGCCTTAAATGCTGCCATTGAATCCGCCAGAGCGGGCGAAGCTGGTCGAGGTTTTGCCGTTGTGGCAGATGAAGTCCGACAATTGGCTTTCCGAACGATGGATAGTGCCAAACGCGCAGCCGCCAAAATGGATTTATCCGATATCCAATCGCTTGTTGCGAATACCGCCAATCAAGGGGAGGAGAACCTCAATGCGCTCACAAATAATGTGGTCACATCACTCAGCCATCTAACGGATCGATTTAAAAGTGTAGATAGTAACGTCAGCCAACTCATCGACACCAACAAAGTCATCAAAGAAACCACGCCACAGCTAGCAAAACGGGCCCGACAACTGATTTCTAGAATCGACCGCGGTGTCGACATTACCCGTGAAGCCACCAGCATCATGGTGCAATCACCGGACGTCCAACAAGAGCGCACTACGGCACTACTACAATCGCAATTCATTGCCACGTCAAATAGCTACGATCGCCTAAATGATATTTTAGAAAGAAAAGTGTTACGGGTGGCCGTTGAACCCGCTTTTATTGGATTGTCTTTTCGCACCAAACAACAATCGCAACTTCAAGGGCTAGACATTGAATACGCCACCGCCTTTGCCAATTGGCTAGGGGTAAAAATCGAGTTTATCGAGCAAAGTTGGGATCAATGCATGGGAATGCTCTATTTTGGCAAATTCCGCAGCGAGCCGCCCGCAGATGTAATGTGGAGCGCACTACCGCCAGCAGATGCATTTTATGGCCTCGCCTTTTCCGATCCATACACCTTTTTTCCGCTCATTCTAGCAAGAAGAAAAAATGATCAACGGATTGGCTCTATTTCAGACTTATCTGGCAAGGTGCTTGGCTGCGGCAATGATCCCAATGCATTTGCTGCACTTGAAAACCTAGGAGTGAGATGGCAAGCCAACCAGCAATTAGCGGGAGGCAAAATCCTATTAGAAAACCTGATTGTCTATTCAGACCAAACCCGAATCCATGATGCAGTAGCAGAAGGCGTAGTAGATGCTTTTGTTGTCGACAAACCCATTTTCTATTGGGCAGCTAATCATGCGGATAGCCCTTGGCACCAACAACTAGAAATTTTACCCAGTGCGCTCAGCCAAACACCTTGGTGCTACACAGCGGCCGTTGCAGCGTTACCTGAAAATGCCAATTTACTGAGTAAAATAAACGAATTTATCCATTGGTTTAGACCACAAGCAACCAGACAATCGATCGACGCCCGCTGGCTAGGGCAAAGCACACCGGTAAATCCAGATCAGCTGATTACCCATGGTGTCATGAATGCAGAATGGCTACATCAAAGAAAGTTAATGATGTAATGGTTAGCTTTTTTCGCCAATCCTCTGCTTTCCGGGCGTTAAAGCATCGAAATTACCGGCTCTATTTCATCGGGCAGGCCATTTCAATTTTAGGCACTTGGGTACAACAAGTTGCACTAAGTTGGCTGGTATATCGTCTAACTGGTTCTGCCACCTTATTGGGGCTAACCGCTTTTTTAGCACAAGCCCCGCAATTAATCATTGGCCCGATTTCTGGCCCATGGTTAGACAAACATAATCGGCAACGCATGTTAATGACGACTCAAGCATTACTCATGTTGCAAGCCATCTTGTTAGGCGTACTTTCGTATGGCAACCTACTTGAAACGTGGCATTTAATTGTGCTCGCTACCATGATGGGCGTATTTACCAGCGTAGACGTTCCGCTACGGCAATCCTTACTTAGTCAAATCGTGTCCAATAAAGAAGACGTACCAAACGCCATTGCACTAAATGCCGCGTTATTTAATAGCGCTCGTTTTTTAGGGCCGCCAATTGCCGGAGTGTTACTAACGCTCACATCAGAAACCATCTGCTTCTTTATTAACGCGGCTTCTTTTCTTGCGCTCATCTTATTAGCAGCCAAAATGCAGATCGCTCCCACGCCTAAACTACGCCAATCCTTTGGAAATGCGTTGTCAGAAGGTATGCAATACATTTTTCAGCATCACAAAGTAAAAACGCTGTTATTTGTTGTTGCCATCCTCAATATCACCGCCTCTGCTTACGTCGTACTAATGCCTGCGTTTACTAGGGAAATTTATCATGGCGATGCGCAGCTTCTTGGCGGGCTATTAGGTGCGGCTGGCGCTGGTGCATTAACTAGCTCGATTTGGCTTGCCAGCAGAACCAATCACCAAGCCATTTTAAAGATTGTGCTTTTTGGCATTTGGCTAACCGCCAGTGCATTGCTTATCTTTAGCTTAACGCACTACTTGCCGATTGCGCTGCTATCTATCTGTGCGGTTGGCTTTGGGATTGCGCTCACCAATGTAGCGAGTAACAGCTATATTCAGTTAGCGGTAACAGATCAACTAAGAGGCCGCGTGCTGTCTGTTTACACAGCGATTCGTTTTGGATTTGATGCGCTAGGCGGTCTGATTGCAGGCGCTGTAGCCAGCCAGATTGGCGTAAACCATACCTTAACCGTCAACGCGATTATTCTGCTGTTTGCAGCTTGCTGGTATTTCGTTATTTATCGAACACGCCTAAAACCGACAACCGCCCATTGATTTAATTCTAGCCGGAAAGCAAACGGATTTACCCGTTTTTACGCCGCCAGAATGGCTTTACACCTAGATTACACCTCAAAACTTGATCTGGCGCAGATCAAGCAAAATCTTTTATGAATAAAATCAACTCCAAATCTCTTTAGGCCATCAGTTCATCTTTTTTTGGCCAAATGAATACGCCTTATTGGTTCTTCATCTGCAAATAAGAAAGTGAATATCTTGAATAGCAAACCACTGCGCCAAATACTGATTGCTAGCCTCCTTCTTAGCACCACTGCGTTTGCAGGGCATCTTGATTCCATCAAAAGTAAGAACGAATTAAAGGTATGTATTTGGCCAGACTATTACGGCATCTCTTACCGTAATCCTAGAACCTTGCAGCTATCAGGTATTGATATCGATATGGCAAATGCGCTAGGGCAAGACTTAGGTGTGCCAGTGAAGTTTGTAGATAGTTCCTTTGCCAACTTGATTCAAGATGTTGAGCAAGACAAATGTGATATCGCCATGTTTGCGATTGGCATCACCCCACAACGTAGCGAGCATCTCCGTTTTACAAAACCCCATCTAGTAAGCGATATCTACGCCATTACGACAAAAAGCAACCAACGTATTCAATCTTGGGCAGATATTGATAAACCAGGTCGGGTAGTGGCCGTTGCAAAAGGCACGCTTCACGAAAGCGTGATGAAAGAAAAACTAAAAGCTGCCACCTTAATGGTCACGACAGATCCAAAAGGAAGAGAACAAGCCGTAGAATCCGGTCGTGCAGATGTGTTTATGACGGATTATCCATTTAGCCGACGTATGCTAGAAACGACCGATTGGGCGAAGTTAATCGCGCCAACCGGGGTATATCATTTAACCCCTTACGCCTATGCAATGCAAAAAGGCGATGATGCGTGGTTTAATCGTGTCTCAGCATTTCTAGATAAAGTCAGAGCAGATGGCAGATTATTAGCAGCCATCAAAAAGCATAAGCTAGACCCAATCGCTGAGCGCTAGTTAGACTAAAGTGGATATCCCGCTGCTTCTACCATTGGCCAATAAACGCTATAAGCGTCGAATTGCTTTTATCATTAGCATGTTGTTGCTAGTGGTTCTGGTGGTATCCACTACTGCGTCTATCATTTGGCGATTAAGAAACGATACGATTGATCGTCAAGTCGCATTAGACAACCTCACCGCCCGGGCAATGGAAGATCAGCTCACCCAAAGTCTTACCATTGTAGAGCGAACACTCACCCTAGCCGGTACAGACCCAAAAAATGGAGAGCGACTCTCCTTTTACCTACAACAGGCTCCCTATCTACGCTCTATCTCGATTATTGATGCTCAACACCGAATTACGCACAGCACCACTCAATCCAACGTTGGTATTCAGATCGATAATACCGACTACATGCCGTTTAGCGATGATCCTGTTCCCGTCTTACGAAGTGGCAAACTCTTAGGCGGTAGAGATTTTGCTGATAGTCGTCCCATCAACTGGGATGGTAAAGATGATACCGATATTTCGTTCATCCCCGTTTCCCTAGATGTACCTCAACCAAATGGGCACTGGCATACCGTTATTGCCACAATTAACCCAGATTACTTTTTAAACTTCTATCTTTCTCATCTTTCATCAGAGCAAGGGCAAGTACTCTTGCTGCGCTACGATGGCACCCCCTTAATTCAAAGCCATCAAAGGATTACATCTCAAGTCTTTACGCAAGCGCTAAAAAAACGCTTAAAAGTGAGTGAAGTAGACAATTACACAGATGTTGCACCAAATGGCGAACAGCTCCTTACCTCTTACCGTGCTTCCAGAAGCTACCCCTATATTCTGGTTGTCAGAGCAAATCGGGCATCCGTCTTAGCCGCGTGGCGTCAAGAAGCAATCACCTCCTCCATTATTGTTGGCATAGTGTTACTACTTACCTTAGGTACTGCAATCTTCTTTTTCTTCAGAATGGAAAAGTTAGAGCGAATTCGCCAACAAGACGAACATCAACTCAATATTGCTGCTGCAGCATTTGAAACGCAGCAAGGAATTATCGTTACCGATTCGGAGACCAATGTTCTTCGTGTCAACCCAGCCTTTACCGAAATCACTGGCTACTCTGCCGAAGAGATGATCGGGAAAACGCCAAGAATCCTGAGCTCAGGGAAGCATAACCTTCCGTTTTATCAAGCAATGTGGAAGCAAATAGTTGAAACCGGTTTTTGGAGTGGTGAAATTTGGAATCGACGCAAAACAGGTGAAGTGTATCCAGAATGGCTAACCATTACTGCCATCAAAAATAGCTCGGCTATCGTCAGTCATTATGTAGCCACCTTAACCGATATCACGCAGCGTAAAGAGGCAGAGGAAGAAATCCGCCATCTTGCATATTACGACCCATTAACCAAACTACCGAACCGACGTTTGTTGTTAGAAAAGCTGCAAGAAGCGGTAAATAGTGACAATCACCAACACATGATTGGCGCATTATTATTTATCGACTTAGATAATTTCAAACAGCTAAATGACACACTAGGTCACGATTACGGTGATCTATTATTGCAAGAAGTGGGGATACGCCTAAATCAAAATCTACAAGTAGGAGATACTGTCGCAAGGCTTGGCGGAGATGAGTTTATTCTTATTCTGAATCACCTTAGCCACGACTATCATAACGCGGTAAAACGCGCTGAAGCCATTGGCGAACACTTTAGAATCACGCTCAATCAGCCCTATCACTTAGCAGAACACGAATACATCACCACACCAAGTATTGGTATTGCCATGTTTGGCAAATCGGATATCACTGCAGATGAGTTACTAAAGCATGCTGATTTAGCACTTTATAGTGCAAAATCATCCGGTAGAAACGCAGTTAGTTTCTTCGACCTTACCATGCAAACCAACTTAACCGAACGAACTAATTTAGAGGCAGCACTGCGCCAAGGCATTGCACAAGATCAACTTAAACTGTATATCCAACCGCAGATGAAGCAAGACTGCACTGTCTACGGTGGAGAAGTATTAGTCCGGTGGCAACACCCAACATTAGGTTTGCTCTCCCCTGATAAATTCATTCCGCTAGCAGAAGAAACCGATTTAATCATCCCGATGGGTAATTGGGTGCTAACCGCAGCTTGCAAATTGCTAAAGCAATTTAGCCAAGACGAACATTTGAAACACTTCAGCTTGTCTGTCAACGTCAGCGTAAAACAACTTCACCTTGCCGACTTCGTCGAGCAAGTACAATCAACGCTACTAGAAACGGGCGCCCCTGCTTCACAACTGATGCTAGAAATTACCGAGAGCGGCCTCATTGATAATATGGCCGATAGTATCCGCAAAATGGAACGCCTAACGAAATTAGGCGTTCGTTTTTCTCTAGATGATTTTGGCACCGGCTATTCATCACTTTCTTACCTCAAAAAGCTGCCACTGACCCAAGTAAAAATCGATCAATCCTTCGTCAGAGGGATTCACTTTGATGCAAATGATGCCGCAATTGTTAGAAGTATCATTGCGCTAGCTTCTGCAATGCACTTACAAGTTACCGCCGAAGGCGTAGAGAACAGAGAGCAACTGGAGTATTTACAAGCACTGGGATGTGATAGTTATCAGGGCTATCTACTCGGCCGTCCTGCACCATGGCAATCTGTTATTCAGCAACTGAGGGATTGCCATTTCAAACTCTTAACCGCTGAAAACAACCCAAGCACAGTCTAAAAAAGAGAAGCCGCGTCAAAATTACCTAGCATCAGTATCTGTACTTTCTTTCAGAACAGATAACCAAACCATCAGTCAGTTAATTATCAAAATATAGTGACCAATCAGTCATCAACCATAAATCTCTTTAGTTTCATTACACTAGCAAAAAAGTATTGTTAAAATATTTTGACAAGAAAATGAAATTTACATAAATAAGTATATAATATGCGCCTTTGTTATACCTGTAATTGCATTAAAACTATTATGAATGACGCGCTCTTTTCCGTTACCACCCCGCAAGAAAACGTATTTATCACCTTCAATCAGTTCAACCGAGCCATCAGCTTTCGTATCGCATTAGAAACCTACCTAGCCGAACGCGAAAAACTACAAGATGTATTCGTCTACTTGCTAAAAGGTATGTCCACTCGTGTTCGCATGGTTAAACTCAAAAAACATCATCAGTACTATGTTTGCACTTCGCATTTGCAAAATGGCAAGCAGCTATCCACCTTTGTGCTTTGCCTAGAAGAAGGAATCTTGGAAAACTTCCAAGAAGATAGTGACGCGCAACAATTCATTGAAGACAAACAAAAAGACGCCGCCTAAGCCACAAAAAGGAGGTCACCCAAGGTGATTACCTCCTTTTTTATGCATTCATCAAAAAATTCGAAAGATATTTACAAGTTTTTCATACCTTATCGTCATAAAAGTGCTATAGAATCATCCATATTCTAATGGCATGCAGGTAAGGTCATGACCAAACTTGAGCAGCTTTTTACGATCATCCTAGCAATCGTCATTGCTAGTTTGGGGTTTCTATGTGGCCTTGTATTTTGGGGTTGGTTGTTATCCACCTTTACGGCGCTAGATAGCTTGCACCCGCAAACGAATTTACCCAATCTACTGTTCAGCGATACCGCAAAATGGCTAATGCTAAGCGCCTCTGCCGTAGCCACTTGGATATCTGCAATTTTTACAATTGTTCAATTTTCAAAAAGTAAGCCACATCAATTACCCTCTTTTTGGTGGTTAGGCTGTCTCATCGGCCTCTGGCCTGCCTACCTTCTGCCCATCCATAGCCTCCCTATTGCCCTCTCTGTCGCTCTCTATTGTTATAGCGTTTTATTTAGCAAACGTCCTTTTAATGAACTCCAAGCATCAACGAGTACGCGGTATTGAAAGTTACGTATCATCTTATCTACGCGCCCCTTCTAGTGAGCATGCAGCGCTATTAGATCGAATGCGTCACACCACCATCTACACGAATATTTTGTCCTGTCATGTAGGATGATTGGTTAGAGGCTAAGAATGCGACTACATTGGCAATCTCATCTGCGGTGCCGTATCTGCCCATTGGTACAGTCGCCCTTCTGGCGGCGGTTTCCGGTAGGCTATCAATCCAGCCTGGTAAAACGTTATTAATCCGGACATTATCTTTCGCAAAAGTATCTGCAAAAATTTTGCTATACGCGGCTAAGCCGGTTCGAAACACGGCTGAAGTCGGGAACATTTCGCTTGGTTCAAATGCCCAGGCAGTAGAAATATTTACAATAGAGCCAGATTGCTGTGCCTTCATAATGGGTGCAACTAGGCGAATCGTTCTTACCATTGGCAAGAAATACACTTCCATTCCTTTCACCCAATCTTCATCACTAATTTCTACTATGGGTGCACGTGGGCCGTGGCCGGCACTATTTACTAGCACGTCAATCCGCCCCCATTTTTTCATGGTTTCATCAATCAGCTTTTTTACGTCTGCATTGGATTGGTTCGATCCCGTTACACCAATGCCACCCAAAGACTCGGCCAATGCTTGCCCTTTGCCAGATGATGAAAGAATCGCCACCTGATAGCCTTCACTGGCTAGTTTCTTAGCGGCAGCAGCCCCCATACCACTACCACCCGCCGTAATCACCGCTACTTTTAATTCACTCATGATGTATTCCTTTTAAAAAGATGATTTCATCTGCATGGGAGAAATGTACGCACTTTCGGTTGTCGCGACTAACGATGTAAATTACACTACCCAATAGAATTTCTACTGTCTAAGCAAGCACACCCAATGCCTGATCTATCTAACAAACTGCCACCCTTAAATGCGCTACGTGCCTTTGAAGTTACGGCAAGGCGATTAAATTTTCGTTTAGCGGCAGAAGACATGTTTTTGACGCAAGGCGCAGTAGCTCAGCAAGTGAGGCATTTAGAAGAAACACTTGGGGTAAAATTATTTAACCGTTTACCAAGGGGTTTATCTTTAACAGAGATTGGTGCCACTTATTATGTAGAGATTCAAAAATCGCTCGAGATCATTGCGCTGGCAACAGAAAAACTGCAGAAAAAATCGAGCGAGATCACAATTAGTACAACGCCGTCTCTGGCCAGCAAGTGGCTCATTCCCCACCTTGCTAATTTTCAGCGAGCATTTCCTTATTTAGATTTAAAAATTGTCGCCACAGAAAAAGTTTCCTCATTCACACAAGGGGATGCAGACTTAGCCATACGCCTGACAAAGCCCCCTTTTGATAAGTCGATATCCGCTTCATTGCTGTTTCCGATGGATGTCTACATGGTGTGTAGCCCGCAGCACCAGCAAGCGCATTTTCACTCATTACAAGACTTAGCGAGTCAAGTGTTATTACATGATGCACATGATCTTTGGTCGCCATTTATTCAGTCCTTAGCGCTACCAATAGCTATCGATACCAGTAAAGGGTTGCGTTTTAACCAAACAGCCTTAGCGATAGATGCGGCGATTGCCGGCCAAGGCATTGCCCTGGCAAGCGATCCCTTAGTTGCGAACGATATTTCTCAGTGCAGATTAGTAAAGCCGTTTGACATCCACTTACAGCAAGCACTTGGCTATTACTTGGTCTTTCCAAAGGAAGATGCAGAAAAACCGCATCTGAAAGCGATAGCCAATTGGATAATGGCGGAAGCAAAACAGCACCCATTTTGAAAAATCTTGACGCAGTTAGCTACCAACATCCGTTCAACCAAGCTATATCTTTAACAATTTTTATTTGACCCACTATTTTGTTATGTTATAACATTTATACATTATTGATATATTATAACATTACAAAATGAACAAACTTCCAGTTACCGTACTCTCGGGCTTTCTAGGCGCAGGCAAAACCACGTTACTGAATCACATCCTCAATAACCGTGAAGGGAAACGGGTTGCCGTGATTGTTAACGATATGTCCGAAGTGAACATCGATGCCATGCTAGTACGTGATGGTGGCGCATCATTATCAAGATCGGATGAAAAACTGATCGAGATGAGTAATGGCTGTATCTGCTGTACATTGCGTGAAGATTTACTGATTGAAATTCGTCGTTTAGCAGAAGAACAGCGTTTTGATTATTTGCTCATCGAATCGACCGGCATATCGGAGCCCCTTCCTGTCGCGGAAACCTTTACCTTCAGAGATGAAGAAGGTAGAAGCCTGTCTGATTTAGCTAAATTAGACACGATGGTCACCGTTGTCGACGCAATGAATTTCTTAAGAGATTACGGGTCGACCGACCGATTAAGCGATCGCGGCGAAGTACTGGGCGAAGAAGATGAGCGTACTGTTGTCGATTTGCTGGTCGAGCAAATTGAATTTTGTGATGTACTAGTCTTAAACAAGACAGATTTGGTCTCTAAAGCAGATTTAGAACAACTTCAACAGATTGTTGCCTCATTAAACCCAAGAGCAAAAATTGTGCACTCTAGCTTTGGTAAAGTCGATTTGCACCATGTACTCAATACCGGTTTATTTGATTTTGACGCGGCGAGTGAGGCGCCGGGTTGGTTGGCTGAAATGCGTGGAGAACACCAGCCAGAAAGCGAAACTTATGGCATTCATAGTTTTGTTTACCGTGCACGTCGTCCATTTCACCCGCAACGCTTTTGGAATTGGATTCATGCGAGTTGGCCAGGTGTGGTGAGATCGAAGGGATATTTTTGGCTTGCATCTCGGAACGATATGGTAGGCCTTTGGTCACAAGCAGGGGCAGTGACTCGGCACCAACTAGTTGGACTATGGTGGGATGCGCTAGATAGAGCAGATTGGCCAGCTGACGAGGAAAGCCTAGCAATGATTGCCTCAAGATGGGAAGAACCGTTTGGCGATAGACAACAAGAGATAGTGATGATTGGTGTGGGTTTAGATCGTGACCATCTCATTGAGTCGTTTGATCAGTGCTTATTAACAGATGAAGAACTGAATTTATCCAAAGAAGAATGGGAATCCTTTGATGACCCCTTCCCGACTTGGGCGTGGCAAGAAGAATTAGATGACGAACCACAAGCCTAACTTGTACTTACTCACCTGATGATGCATCTACCCACTAACTTGATTGAATTGATTGTGAAAAAAATTTCCTCCTATTTTGGTATCTCTTTGTTTGCCATCGCAAACTATGCCTATGCAGCACCAGCGCATCAACACGGAAAAGCTAGCTTAGATATTGCGATTGAACACAACAAAGTACTTGTTTCACTGGAAAGCCCATTAGATAACTTGCTTGGTTTTGAACATGCGCCCAAGACGCCAGCAGAAATTCAATTAGCAAAAAAAATGGCAAGCACGCTCATGAGTAAAAATGGCGTCATCACGCTACCAACCGCTGCCAACTGTAAACTCAGTAAGGTAACACTGGAAAGTGCGGCCATTTCTGCTCAGTATCTGGGTGGCAAGATAGCGCCAGAAAAAGAGAACCCTTTTGCAGAATCAGATAACAAACCTGAAAATGGTCATGCCGATTTAGACGGTAGCTTTGAATTTACCTGCGCGAATATCCAAGCAATTTCAGAGATTCAGGTTTCACTATTTCAGCACTTCCCACATACGCAATCAGTTCAAGTTCAGTTAGTTAGCGGGAAACTTCAAAAAGCATTTACCCTAACCCCAAAGCAAAATAAGATTCACTTTTAATCACGTTATTTAGCCATGCATTGCATTTCCATTCGGGGCCTTACTTTTCAATGGCCGAAACAGCTAGCGCCATGCTTAGACATTCCAACCTTTCACCTGCAACAAGGTGAATCGGTTTTTTTGCATGGTGCTAGTGGATCGGGGAAAAGTACTTTTCTTGGCTTAATTGCAGGCTTGCAGCAAGTGAAGCATGGTGAGTTAACGGTAATGGGTAAATCCTTAAAGGAGATGCGAAACCATCAGCGAGATCAGTTTCGTGCAGACTATTTAGGGATTATTTTCCAGCAGTTTAATTTGATTCCCTATCTATCTGTGATAGACAACGTGTTATTAAGTTGTCAGTTTTCCAAGTTACGCAAGCAACAAGTCCTCTCAACCGGGCAATCGCTGTCTGAGGCGGCTACTACACTTTTACACGCACTAGACATTAGCGATATACACCTTTCCGTCAATCAACTTTCGGTAGGCCAACAACAACGCGTCGCCGCAGCCCGGGCATTAATGGGAAAACCAGCTTTAATTATTGCCGATGAACCCACCTCATCTTTAGATGCAGAAAGGCAAAATGCGTTTTTGCATCTTTTGAAGAATGCCTGCCAAGTTGCTGGAAGCGCCTTATTGTTTGTTAGTCATGATCTTCGGTTGGCAGACACATTTGATCGTACTATTTCTATGGCAGACATAAATCATGCGAAAAGAGAGATAAATGCATCTCTTTAAACTAGCATGGCAAAGTGCCCTCTACCGCCGCTATACACTGATCCTTACCTTACTCTCTGTGATGTTGAGTGTTTTCTTGGTGCTCGGTGTAGAAAAAATTCGGGAAAGTGCAGCGTCTAGCTTCGAGAATAGCCTCTCTGGTACCGATTTAATCGTAGGGGCAAGAGGAAGCGCCACCCAACTCCTACTGTATTCTGTGTTTCGCATTGGAGATGCGACGCAAAATATGGCTTGGGATAGTTACGAAAAACTCAGCCATCATCCAGCCGTTGCCTGGACTATTCCTATTTCACTAGGGGATTCTCATCACGGTTATCCAGTCTTAGCGACAAACAACAACTACATCGCACATTACCAATATGGGGATCATCAACCATTACATATTCAACAAGGTAAATGGCTAGCAGGTTTGTACGATGTGGTGATCGGATCTAGTGTCGCCAACGAATTAAATTACCGTGTTGGTCAGTCAATCGTATTAAGCCATGGCAGTGGTAGTGGGGTTAACCTGATTGCTCATCAAGATAAACCATTTCATGTTGTAGGCGTTTTAGCACCAACCGGAACTGCGGTAGACCGTACCTTACATATCGGCTTAGCAGCCATGGAGGCGATTCATTTAGATTGGCAAGCCGGCGTTCCAATCAAAGGGTTTCATATTCCAGCCAACTTAGTAGGCAAGTTTGATCTAACACCAAAGTCGATTACCGCCACCCTAGTAGGGCTAAATAACCGGATAGATGTCTTTAGGCTGCAAAGGCAAATCGACCAATATCAAAAGGATCCGCTTCAGGCGATAATCCCAGGCGTAGTCATCGATCAGCTATGGCAAATGCTGGGGTTTGTAGAGAAATCGCTCCGCCTATTATCTGGTTTAGTGTTTGCGGTTTCCCTCGCAGGCTTGGTGACGTTACTGCTGGCTAACTTAAACGAACGCAAAAAAGAGTTTGCCATTTTACGTGCAGTGGGTGCGAAACCCTATCAGCTGCTACTCATGATTTTGCTAGAAATGACGGTATTAATGGCGCTTGGCTTAATCGGTGGGACAGGACTATTACTCATATTTACTCAATGGTTATCACCATGGATTTTAACTAACTTTGGTTTAGATTTATCGCTCAGCACTTTCACGTTAAATGATCTAACGCAGTTAGCGTACTTATTGCTAGCCACTTTCATTGCAGGATTTATTCCCGCTATTCGTGCCTATCGCCTTTCACTAGCTGGCACCTTAACTAGTTAAATTTGGAATGTTATAGATGACGTTCAAACAAAGATTAAAACAGCCATTGGTCAAATCCCTTGCAGGCTTGGCAATCACTATCCTCAGCCTTCCTTTATTAGCGGAAACCAAAGCGGCGGCAAATTACCAACTCGGTGACAAAGTCGTTAAACAAAAAACAGACAAGCCAACATCCACCAGCTATCCGTTAATTAACTGGGAAGATCTCATCCCAAAATCTTGGGACCCAAGCAAAGCATTCAAAGGGGTAGATTTAAATAAACTAGACGATGGTGACCCAAAGGCCACTGCCCTACTAAATAAAATGCGAAGCGAATGGGATAACGCACCAACCAACCCTACAATGAATGGAAAAACCGGGCGAATCCCTGGTTTTGTAGTACCACTAGAAGCCACCAAAGGCGCGATTAAAGAGTTCTTGCTGGTCCCCTATTTTGGGGCTTGTATCCACTCGCCACCACCACCAGCGAATCAAATCATCCACGTTCTTTTAGCTAAACCACAAAAGGGGCTAAAAGTAATGGATGCCGTGTGGGTGAGCGGCACCTTAGCGACCATTAGAGCAAGTAATGAATCGTTAGATAGCAATATGGGGATGAGTCCATCTGCTTACCAAATCCAGGCAGTAAAAGTAGAGGCGTATAAAGGGATGTAAATTCCAAGCAATTCTCTAATCACTAACATAACAATGCTATCCATCCGCTTGTGGTATCAGTATCCGCAAGCGGATTTCTCTTTCTACACGTTCCAAAAGTCCCCATCTATCAAATCGTATCTGAAAACCTTCAAAAAAATACTTGCATAAAATAACTATATGGTTATATAGTTATTTTAAATAAACAACGATTGATAAAACATGATTGTGCTTAGCCACATTTCGACAATCTAGCCACTCACCATCAGCGAATACAAAGAGTAGAGAATGAAAACCGCACATGATCTCGTTTTAGCAGCAAAAGCCTGTATTGAAGAATGCAGCCCGACCTTTGCCAATCAGCTAATGAATCAATCTAAGCCGATTGTGATAGATGTCAGAGAACCAGATGAATATATGCAAGGGCACCTTCCCAGTGCATTACATATCCCACGTGGATTATTAGAGTTTAAGTTAGCTTCAGCCCCTATTTTAGATAACAGAGAGCAAGCCTTCTTGCTGTACTGCAAAACAGGCGGGCGAGCTGCATTAGCAACGAAAACAATGTTAGAAATGGGTTATCAACATGTGATTTCGATATCAGGTGGTTGGGAAGCTTGGCAAGCAGCGGCTTTGCCAACAGAAACGCCAAAACCATTAGCGTTTGAATAAAGCATCGAGGTGCAACATGGGACATTTTCAAGAAGTAGCAAACAAAATCACCAATAAAGTAAAAGATATTCGCGCTGCCGCACCAGAAACGATGCAGGGCTTTTATCAAATGAGTAATGCGGTGAATAAAGATGGCGCACTCTCCGCAAAAAGCAAAGAACTAATGGCCATGGCGATTGGGATTGCCAGCCGTTGCCAAGGCTGTTTGGCTTTTCATGCTAAAGCCTGTGTGAAATTAGGCGTTACGCGAGATGAATTTATGGAAATGCTACAAGTAGCTATCTATATGGGTGGTGGTCCATCTTTGATGACCGCGGCAGAAGCATTAGAAGCGTTTGATGAATTCAATCAGTAATATCTAAAAAGAGACTAACCATGTTGCAATGGCTAAAAAAGGTGATTCACATGCTCACACCACAACCGGTAGAAATCCCTGCTAATGCGCGTCTCATTGATGTGAGATCTGCAGGTGAATTTGCTAATGGCCACATAGAAGGGGCTATTAACTTGCCACTAGATTCGATTGCTAGCCAAATTAAAAAGGTATGTGACAAGATAGACGAACCGTTAGTTTTATATTGCCAATCTGGCATGCGATCCTCCTTAGCAAGGCAACAGCTCATGTCACAAGGCTACCAGCAGGTAGTAAATGGCGGAGGAGTTGGGTCATTAGCCTTACGCCTTCAGAAGCAAATCATTAGATAAACTCAAAACATCGATCTTATTGATAGTTTTCTGCTGTTATCACCATCCTCCTGTTGTTGTTTCCTATCCGAATTTCAAATTGCTGCCTAAGATGAAATGAGACCATCTTCCTTAGGCAGCAGTTTCAATGAAATTTGGCGATTTCTTTATTCGAATAAAGACGTTAGTGACACTAGGAAACACACTAGATGTATCTAAACGACTAGTGATTTTGCTAGTAACGGTGACGATCACCCTCGCTTCAGTTGCGATTGTTAACCTTGTCTATATGGATAAGGTATATCAGTTAACCAATGTCGCCAATAAAAATACCGTTCCCAGCCTACAAGTCTTAAACAACACCATTTTGCAGTTTATGAAATTGCGGATTCGTGTTTACCGATACCTAGTGAATACAGACCCTGAAGAATCGCCTAGAATCGAGAAAACCATTGTCACCGCAAAAAAGGACTTACTTGACTCTCTTAAAGAATATGACCCATTAATTAGTGATGCAGAAGATAAAAGAAGACATGAAGAAGTCCATCAACTACTGCTAAAAACCCTTCAAACCTTAGATAACGTAGTGACTTTATCTAAAGAAGGCTATAGCAATGAAGCTGCGCTGTTAATGTACGAGTCCACCCCATTTGCGATTCATACACAAGATGTCATTGAGCAACATATTGTTTACAACGCTCAACTGGGGAAAGCTTCTTCACAGAAAGCGGTAGAACTCACCAGTACCATCGAAAATATCACGATTATTTTCTCGATTGGTGCCATTTATATTGTGCTGATGTTAACGCTCCAGATCAGAAATAATATGGGCGCACGACAAACAGCGGCCATTGTCAATGCGTCTGATGATGCAATTATCGCGAAAACGTTAGATGGCATTGTTACAAGTTGGAACCCAGGTGCAGAACGTATCTTTGGATACTCTGCCAGTGAAATGATTGGCCATTCGATTTTGATTCTTTTTCCTGAAGATAGGAAATGCGAGGAAAAAGAAATCATGACCAAAATTCGAAATGGTGACCGGATTGAACACTTTGAAACTATTCGCCTTCGTAAAGATGGCACCCCTCTCACCATTTCGGTCACCATCTCACCGATTAAAAACGAGCTAGGCAAAGTAATTGGTGCCTCTAAAATTGCACGCGATATTACTAAAGCAAAAGAGGCGGAAGAAGAGCTTAAGCAAGCAAAACTAGAAGCCGAGAGAGCCAACCAGGCTAAATCAGAGTTTTTGGCGAACATGAGCCATGAAATCCGTACCCCGATGAATGCCATTATCGGAATGACACAACTCGTACTAGATAGCGACCTTACGCCCAAACAAGAAAATTACCTACAGAAAGCGGCCACCTCGTCGCGCGCCCTACTCCGCATCCTGAATGACATTCTAGACTATTCAAAAATTGAAGCGGGCCGTTTAGAAATTGAACAAGCCCCAATTAGCATTCGCAATATTATTCAGCAATCTGTCGATCTATTCACTACCGAGCTTGAAAAAAAATCGCTCAATTTAGAAGTTCAGGTAGACCCAAAAATGCCGAGCATTGTACTTGGCGATAGTTTACGTATTTCTCAAGTGATTAATAATTTAATCGGTAATGCAATTAAATTTACAGAGAGAGGCGGCATCTGGATTCAAGCTAGTGTACAAAGGAAAGACGCAAATGATTTAATCATTCGCTTTGCTGTAAAAGATACTGGAATAGGCTTATCTAAAGCGCAAGCTGACCAACTATTTAAACCATTTGTACAAGCAGATACCTCTGTCACCAGAAAATATGGCGGTACCGGTCTTGGCTTGGCCATTTGCCAGCAACTCGTACAACTTATGGGTGGGGATATTGCCGTTACCGCCATGCCAAGTGAAGGTGCTACCTTTACCTTCACCATCAAAGCCAAACCTTATTTAAGTAATGCAGTAGAACAAGAACAACCTTTAGCGATTGTTTATGAAGCAAGTAACTCTCAATCTACCGATAGTCAATCCTTTACGGGATACCGCGTGTTGCTCGCCGAAGATCAAGAGATAAATCAAGAAATTGCAGTATCTTTCCTTCACAAACTAGGGGTTAAAGTTAGCGTTGCGGAAAATGGATGGATTGCAGCCAAAAAAGCGTCTGAAACAAAATTTGACATCATCCTGATGGATTTACATATGCCAGTAATGGATGGTTTTCTTGCAACGAAAAAGATCCGCACTGAACTAGGTGCAGCCTGCCCCCCAATTGTTGCTATGTCTGCCGCGGTATTTGATGAAGATAAACGTTTATGCCTAGAGGCAGGCATGGTCGACTTTATTGCAAAACCGATTGAAATTGCAGAAATAAGAAAATGCTTTAGTCGGGTACTCATTGGCCAATCTGAATTATCAGACAACGAGACGCCCCATACAGAATCCATCTGGGCGATTAACGTTTTAGCAGACAAACTTGGCAATGATATGGCGCTATCCCAAAAGTTGGTCCATAACACGGTCGAACAATACAGCAATTTCTCATCGCAAATTGAGGACTTACTCAACGATCAAAAACTCCACGAAGCAGCGATGGCCTTACACACCCTAAGAGGCGTGTTGGATAATTTAGGCTTTACAACCCATAGAAAAGTTTGTTTACCAATCGAACAACTGCTAAAACAAAATCAGATACCCACCTTTGCACAAAGGGCGGCACTGCTCGGCACGCTAAATGATATTTTGATTCAATTGAATATGGTGAAAGCGATTGAGGAAGAGACGCCGGCGGGGTTTGGCGAAGATAATAATAATGCCTTCGTTGCCTTGCAGGAGGTAATCCCTGCGCTGAGGAATTATTTAGAGCAAGGTGAGGTCATTCCAGATGAAATTCACAATGTATTGTTAAGTATTCATAAAGCATTGCCAAACAATGTAGAAATCTACGAGCTACTAAACTGTATTGATGCATTTAACCATGAACAGGCATTAGCTACCCTAGAAACCATCTGTCAGCAACTTGGAGAAAAGGTTTAACTCCATGAAAAACCTAACAACAAATAAAGAACTAATCTTATTGGTAGACGATGTCCCGACCAATTTGCATGTGCTGGTTTCTACTTTAAAAGATCATTACCGTTTGAAAACAGCAACAAGTGGGGATGCGGCGCTTAAGTCGATCGCCCAAGAGAAACCTGATCTAATCTTGTTAGATGTCATGATGCCAGGCATGAGCGGGATCGATGTCATGCGGATCTTGCAACAATCTCAAGAAACACGAGGGATTGCTGTGATTTTTGTGAGTGCAGACACCACCGAACTAACCCAACTAACCGGGCTAGAACTAGGAGCGGATGATTATCTAACCAAACCCATTTCGACCACCGTTCTGAAAGTACGTGTCTCCAATTTATTAGAACGCAAACGTGCTGAAGCACAACTTCGATTAGCCGCTCAGGTATTTGAGTCGAGTGGTGAAGCAATCATGATTACCGATAAAAACAATTGTGTGATCGAAATTAACCAAGCTTTTACTAAGCTAACCGGTTACTCCATTGATGAGATCAAAGGGAAAGACCCCAAGTTTTTATCGGCGGGAAAGACGCATCCAGAAGTCTACATTGGCATGTGGCAAGAGCTAAAAGACAATGGCTTTTGGCAAGGCGAATTATGGGATGTCGATAAAAATGGGCGCGTCTACCCTAAATACTTAAGCATTTCTGTGGTTAAAAATGCGTACAACGACATTGATTTTTATATTGCCAGCTTTACCGATATTTCTGAGCGCAAAGAAGCCGAAGAGCACATTAACCGTTTAGCCAAACATGATAGCCTCACCGGCCTTCTTAACCGATTTAGTCTAATGGATGGGCTAGAGCAAACTATTTCAATTGCTAAACGCCAAAAGACCAAAATGGCGGTTATGTTTATCGATATGGATCGCTTTAAAATTATTAACGATACCTTTGGCCATGAAACCGGCGACGCATTACTTAAAGAAGTAGCCAACCGTATTCGTCGAAATGTAAGAGAAAGTGATTTGGTCTGCCGCTGGGGGGGAGATGAATTTATCATCGTGTTAAATGGAGTGGAGTCTGTTGCCGATGTCACGACCGTTGCAACCAAACTGCAAGTCAGCCTAGGTCAGAATGCCTATTACCATGGCACCACAGAGATGAACTCGTCTCCTAGTATTGGTATTACGATGTACCCAGACGATGGCATTGAAGCCAGCGAACTCATGCGAAATGCGGATGCGGCAATGTACCATGCCAAAAGCTCCGGACGGAATAACTTCCAGTTTTATTCCGGCGAAATGAACCGTGCGGCCTTAGAGCGGCTTCATTTAGAAAAAGAGATGCGTAGTGCGCAAGATTTAGGGCAATACCAACTCTACTTCCAACCTAAATATTCGGCCAAAGACTTAACACTAATTGGCTTCGAGGCGCTCATCCGCTGGCGCCACCCAACGCTTGGCATGGTGCCACCACTCAGCTTTATTCCAATTGCCGAAGAAAATGGCATGATCAGCCAAATAGGATTATGGGTATTAGAAGAAGCCTGTAAACAAGTGTATGAATGGAAAAAAACTTTCAACTACGCAATCCCGATTGCGATTAACTTATCGGCCTATCAGCTTCGCTCTACCACCTTATTGTCTGAAGTGAATGCGGTAATGCAGCGTTACGAATTATCGGTGAATGATTTGGAATTAGAAATTACCGAATCCGTGGCGATGCGAGACCCAAATGCGTGCATTGGGCAGCTCAACGCTTTACGCATTATGGGTGTACAACTGGCGATTGATGACTTTGGTACAGGTTATTCATCTCTCTCTTATTTGAAAGTGATGCCTGTTCACACGCTGAAGCTTGATAAATCCTTTGTGAATGACATCGGGCAAGATCAAAACGATGAAGTCATCTGTATTGCCGCTATTAATTTAGCCCACAGCCTAGGTTTAAAAGTAGTTGCTGAAGGTGTAGAAACCGTAGAGCAACAAACTTTCTTGGTTGAAAATGACTGCGATATTTTGCAAGGTTACCTGTTAGGGAAACCCGCCCCATCGGAAGAGGCAAAGCAATTTATCTTAGATGCGATAAAAGCAAACAAACTGAATTTGCCACTGGCTAAGTAAACTGTCTACCTTGCATTAATACAGATTAAACGGCGTAATCACTTGCGCACGGGAAAACGGAATGTTCGTTTTCGGGATGACTTTATGAAATTGCAAAATATGCTGAAAAGCCGCTCGCGCATCGGCTTGTAAGTCATGATCAATGATGGCGTGAATCTTTTCTTGTTGCAGCAGCTGACGATTGGCCTCATCCATATCATGGCCAATAAATACCGCTAATTGACGCTTTGCAGTTTCAAACCCGGCTAACACTCCTTGATTGCCACCACCCGCGCTATAAATAGCGACGAGTTCTGGATGTAGAAGAAGAGCATTGGCAACGAGCGAAGCGGTTTTATCATCTACCCCTAGCCCACCGCTAATATCAATCACCGTCAGCTGGGGTGCTCTGGCTCTTAACCAATGACGAAACCCCATTTCGCGCTCCTCTTCCCCTCTAAAACGTTGGCTACTTAAAATCACCCCAACTTTTGCTGCTTGTTTCGTTGGAAGCCAACTATTCATTAAGTACGCCGCTGTTTCGCCGGCAGAACGGTTATCCATGCCGACATAAGCAATACGCTGGCTTTTTGGTACATCGGTAACTAGCGTCACAACCGGGATATTTGCAAGCGCAATTTCATTGATACACCCTGTCATCATCGCGTCATCAGGGACTTTGGCAATCACACCTGCGGCCCCATTCGAGAGAGATTTATGCAGTTGTTTGGCTAATTGCGCTGAAGAAATATCTTCTTGAAAGAAGAAGCGTGGGCTAATACGAAAAGGGGCAAGACTAGCCACTTGCTCGACCATCGCTTTTTCTACCGCCGTAGAAAATCGCTTAGGTGCTTGCATGATGACATCAATGTAAAACGTGCGGCCAGAGGCCAAACTCACCCGACTTTGCGCTTCTAATTCTTCAATGGCCTGATGGACTCTGCGCTCTGTCTCGAAATGCACATTCCCTCGCCCATGCAACACCCGATCGACCGTCGCTTTACTTACCCCTGCTTGTGCAGAAATACGCTTGACCGAAAACTTTGGCAATGTCTCCATTTCATCCTCTAATGATTCTTATTTGATGTCATTTTGATTCTTTTTTGATTAATTAACAACCTCAAATATTGATAGGATGACCTCAAACAATAAATCAATGATTGAATTGAGGAGACAACACACATGAACACCGTTACTCAGTTTGCGGACAGCGCCAATCTGGATTTCGATGCGTTTCAGACGATCTGCGCACAAAAAACGCAGCTGGCAAACTACCCATTTGCCAAAGCCACTCAGAAAAATGTACTGATCTATGATGGGCATCAATTACGTGCACAACTAACAACGCAAAGGCGTGCCATTCTCAGTGAGCTTAACTACGCACTTTCAAATGGCCCTGGGGTGATAGTGATTCAAGCGGGGTTTGATCAGCTAGCTGAAGTGGATAAAGAGAGTGCTGTATTTGAAAAGATCTTAGAAGAAGAAAGTAAGCATGGTGTAGCCGCAGACCATTTTGCGAAAGCAGGTGCCAATGGCAGGATTTGGAATTCATTTCAAAAAGCAGCCGTTTTAGACCCATCCGCCTTTATCGATTATTACGCTAACCCCATGATTGATTTAGTTTGTGAAGCATGGCTAGGACCGTGGTATCAGATGACGGCGCAAGTCAATGTGGTGCGGCCAGGTGGTGAAGCACAACAACCGCATCGTGATTATCACCTTGGTTTTCAGGTGGTAGAAGACATTGCCAAGTTTCCGGTGCAGCTTCAAGTCATGTCACAACTGTTAACCCTGCAAGGTGCGGTCGCCCACACAGACATGCCTATTGAAAGCGGGCCAACCTTGTTACTCCCCTATTCTCAGCAATATGCGCTGGGCTATTTAGCTTGGAGAGATGAACGTTTTAAAGCGTATTTCCAACAGCATCATGTGCAATTGCCACTCAGTAAAGGGGATCTTATTTTCTTTAGCCCAGCGCTTTTCCATGCGGCAGGCAACAATACCACCCAGCACCTTCATCGAATGGCGAACCTATTACAAGTCTCTTCTGCTTTTGGAAAACCCATGGAAACCATTGATCATCAAGCGATGATGAAAGCGGTTTACCCAACTTTACTGGAGAAGGTCAGTAACAATGCCTTATCAGAAAGCCAATTAGCCATTGCAATTGCCATGTCGGCAGATGGCTACTCTTTCCCTAATAACTTAGACAAGTCTCCACCGGTTGGTGGTTTAGCTCCCCAAACAGGTCAGCAATTACTGGCAACAGCGTTGTCAGAAAAATGGGCTGAAGCAGAGTTTTTTCAAAAAGTTGATCTGCATTTCTTGGCAAAGAAAGCCTAAAGTTAGCCACTCCCCAAATGAAAAATCCCCATGAAAAAACATTTCATGGGGATTTAGTGTTAGACAGTCATCAGAAGTTATGGCTTACAAATCTACTTAGAAATGAGACTCTTAAAGCTATTTCTATAGCGGTAACCATTGGTTACTAACATGATGACAATCGCACTCCATATTGGTATGTATGTGCCGAGTGAATCACTCGTAAATGGTTCTTGCAGGTAAAACACCGCAAACATAAAGAGTAAAGCTGGCTCTACATAGCCAAGCATACCAACCAAGCCTAGCGGCAATAATCTTACCGCAACTAAATAGGAAACTAAGGCAATACTACTTAAGGCACCAAAGATAGGTAGCCACAACCATAAGTGGTGATAATGCTGGAACGTTTCCCACATATGCTGATTCATCAGCATATAAATAATCATCACAGGGAGCATCAGTGAAAGCTCAACGGCAAATGCCTCTATCCCATCTACCTTAAATTTCTTGCGGATAATAAAATAGGGAATATAAGCCTGCACTGTTAAGGTAACCCAAGAAAAAGCATGGGTTAGCCATAATTCATGCAAACAACCTAGCGAGGCTAAACCCACCGCAAACAGTTCGCCCGGGCCAACATGTTCTTTGTAGAGAACCTTTCCCACCAGTACCATAATGAGCGGGAGCAAAAAGTAGCCCATGGAAACATCGACTAATTTCCCCGCCTGCGGTGACCAGACAAAAATCCACAACTGATACCCAAGCAACAACGCATCGACCAATACAATCCCAAACAATTTGGGTTGCTGAATCAGTTGCTTGATGAATTGAACGAGCGCGTCCCAACGACCAGACAAGCGAATAAATAGCAGCACGCAAGGTAGCGTCCAGATAATCCGCCAGGCAAAGATTTCCATACCGTCTAATGGCTTTAGTCGCAGCGTACAGCCTGCAATCAGCATAAACACAACGGATGAAAAAACAGAAAGTCCCATTCCTTTCAGAATGGTGTGATGGGGATCATGCTTCATGTCTACTCTTGAAATTGGATGTTATTTTGAATGTAGACATTACGCATCATTAGCCCATGCCAACAGTGACAGAATGGATACAATATGCGAAGGCCGTTTGGTCTATACACCTGCACAGCCTTCCGCATAGCAGAACGCTAATTGGTTAGCGACTTGCTTGATAGGCGTGGCAAGCCTTACCAAATGCATTAAAGATAGAAAGAGAAAGTGGATTATCCTGATATTGCCATTCAGGATGCCATTGAATCGCAAATGCAAATGTCTTTGCATCTTTTACGTGAATCGCTTCGACCAAGCCATCTGGCGCAACCGCTTCCGCTGTTACCCCATCTCCTAATTGATTGATCCCTTGGCTATGCACAGAATTTACCATTGCTTTGGTGTTTCCGTACCATTGACGCAAGTGGCTATCCGGCAGGATATCGATCTCATGTGATGGCGCGTAATGAGCCTCTGCCCCCTCGCCTTTTTCTCTGTGATCCATATTGCCCGGTACTTCGTGTACTTTTTGGTGCAATGTACCACCAAAAACGACGTTCATTTCTTGGAAACCACGACAAATACCCAATACAGGGATGCCCGCTGCGACAGCTGCTTTCATCACACTCATATTATTCGCGTCACGGTGTGGATCGTGCAGCGTACCCGGCTCACTTGCTGGTCCGCCATAGTGTCGAGGCTCTAGATTAGAACGGCTACCCGTAAACACGATGCCATCAAATTGTTCTAAGGTTTGCGCTAAAGATTGTTGAGGTTCTAATACAGGGACGAGTACAGCATACACATCTCCACCACCAACCACCGCAGAGATGTATTTCTCACCTACCACATGAAAAGCATGTTCACCGATAAACTTACGGTCACAAAAGATTCCCACCAATGGCTTTTTCATGCTGCAGTACCCAAATCAATCTAAAGAAAGTTGGGAATTATACTCGATACTATTGACAAAATTGATACGGGATAATACACAAATTTAAACAATTCGCTTTTGCCATAAAGAAACTAGCATCCCTACCACGCCTAGCAACAGCAAAATGGTAAAGAAATGCGCACTTGCATTTCTCACCAACTCACTCACATTGGCATGTTGAGAAAAAGCCCCCGCATGATGCAGTAACAAACTAGAGAGAGAAATACCGGTAGAAATAAGTACTTCACGCATCATATTTTTGCTTTGGTAAGCTTGAGAAAATACTTGCTCATCAATACCGATAAATGAATTCAGTGCAGCCGTTCCCTGCCCTAATGAAGCAAAGGAAGCAATAGAAATAAGCGCAATGGGTAATACCCACACGCCAGCCATGTCTTTGGCTAATAACCACATTAAGCCACTGTAAATACTCAAGACTAAAAAAGCCGAAAATAAATACTTTTTATGTCCAGGATGTTTACCTACCCAGTACATATGTAAGTGTGCCATCCCGTAACCAAAAAATGACGTCACCGCCAATATGCTACCGGTAATCGCTACCGAATAGCCAAGCCCTTTGCCTAGAAAAACAGGCAATATATAGTAACCACTAGATAATACTAAATAGCAAATACCATAAATCGTCATCCCCGCTAGGTAACGGTTATTGGGGCTATTAGAAAAGGTAGAAAAGGGTAATAGCGCGTGTTTTCGTTGGTATTCGTGACGAATAAACCAAATCAAGCCACCAATACCAACCACAGCAGGAATGACCCACGCGGCACGTGTGTCTAACTGATCATAAGCAATCCGCTCTAATAGAATCTGAATTGCTAGCACACCCGTCACTAATAAAATGGCACTCCAAGGATGCAATGTGCTTGGTAGCCTTGTGCCTTGATCGTGGCTTAACACTTTATTCACGAGCAACCAAACCGGCACAATCACAATGAGCGGAACTAGAAATATCCAACGCCAACTAGCAAAAGTAAGTAGCAAGGTCGCGATGATGACCCCTACTCCACTAAATGCAATCAAGCCCGTAATTAAAGCTCTTACCGCATCTAATCTAGAAGGGCCTTTAAAATAGTTCACCAATACACGTGCACCGGTAAAGAAGGTTGCGCCCCCTAGCGCCTGTACTACACGCCCAATAATGTAATGAAGTGGTGTATTCGCCGTTGCACAAATAACAGCCCCTATCGCAAAGAGCGCCAAAGAACAGTGCAACATGCGCCGGTAGCCAAGTCTATCTGCAATCCAGTGGTGGATGGCAATCATAAAAATAGCTGTGCCCGCATAAAGTGACGCCGCCAAACTAAAAGATTCAGCAGTACCATGAAAACCGTGGGTGATGGATAACGCAGAGAAAGAGACCATGGCATTTTGCATGAACTCTAACGAGACCATTAGCGCAATGGTCAACAAACACAGCTTTGCTTCTTTAGATAAGGGGTAAGAATACATATAGTTAGCGTAAAAATTGTTTCAAATGAAATTGTGCACATTTAGCTAGCAAAACAAAATAGTAGATTGATTCATTTTACGAATATTTAGTCGTCAAATTTTGTATACAAACTACATGACAATTCATTATGCATCACCTATGATTAAATCATATTAATAGAAAAAATAATCGCTCTAAAATGAAGAGTCTCGCATTGCCGTCCCTATTTCTTGGTCTATCTATATTGGCCAGTTCTACTGTTTACGCTAAAGATGAAACTTACAAATTGGTTCATCTAGTAGCCTCTGAATATCCGCCGACCACTAGCGAAAAAATGCCAAATGGAGGATTACTAGATCAAAAAGTGAAAGAAGCTTTTCGATTAGCTGGCTATGAGGTAAAAGTAACCTTCCTACCCTTTGCTCGTGGTTATGCCATGGCAAAAGCGGGGAAATTTGATGGCATTTACGACTTATGGATGACGCCTGAGCGTGCCAAAGATTTTCTACCCTCACACAGTGTTCATCATTCTATCTTTAGTATTTATGGTAGATCGGATGACGCATATCCGCCGAAATTTATCAGCCAATTAAAAGGCCATACGGTTGGCTTAGTGAGTAGCTACGGATACCCAAATGAAATCTCAAAAGGTGTCCTGCAATTAGATTACTCGAATGACGACATTAGTATTTTCCGAAAAGTACTAATGGGCAGAACCGACTACGCCGTTGCCACCAAAGAGCGCGTCGATTGGTTATTGCAAACCGATCTTAGTGCGAGCAAGTTACGTCTTTATAAAACAGAGATTCAGTTAAATAATTTGGATAGTGTAGTCGGGTTTCCCATTCATGCCCCGCGTTCACAAGAGTTAATCAAAGCGTTTAACAAAGGATTAGAGCAGCTAAATAAAGAAAAACCAAAGAAAAACATGGGGAAATTAATTTCTGTTAGCTATCAATAAGTTGTTTTTTAGCTTACAAGTCACAACACCTGCAAGCCTTAGCTTGTTTCTACTATTTTTGTGACTATCCAAAATTGGTATTTTTCCAAGGGGATTTTCCCTACCTATGAAAAGTACAATTGATCATTCCTTTCGTCCATTCTCATTCCTCGTTTGATTTGTTGAAATACGCCCTACACAACGAGCAGCAAAGACTGCCGAACAAGAGGAGCGGTTTCTAATGGATCATCCATCCACATTTGATCTGAACAAAAAATACGTTCGGATAATGGAAGAGCAGTCTAACGGACTGGTACTTTTCGAATTCTCTGTCGGTGAACCCGAGATGATGGTGGAACTTGTCATGCCTAAACCGGCGTTTGCCGAGTTCTGCGAAAAAAATCAGGTCATCTTCCTGACAAACAATCCTGCCCCCTCTACTGATTCGGCAAGCAACAGCGATTGGAATTGGCGTCTGAGTGACGCGACTAACCAACGCTTTCGCGACCCCACGTAAACACGAATTCAAGCCCGAATTCAAACGTACTTGCCATACCCACCAACAGAAACTTGCTGTTGGTCAGACTTCCTTTTAGGAGCACGCCATGCAAATTGATTTGCGTACCGTCAGCATTACCCCATTGCGCCAAACCTTCGGCCATTTGGCCCGTCGTTTTGGTGCAGACAAACCCGCTTCTCGCTACCAAGAAGCCACCTTTGATCTGCAACCGGTAGAGAACTTCCACTATCGCCCAACTTGGGAGCCTGAATTCGATATTTTCGATAAAGCGCGTACCGCGATTGTGATGAAAGACTGGTACGCACTGAAAGACCCACGCCAGTACTACTACGGCACCTGGACACTCGCACGTGGCCGGATGCAAGAAACCGCCGAAGGGGATTTTGAGCTGGTAGAAGACCTTGGTTTGGCGGGCACTTACCCGGAAGTCGGCAAAAACGAAGCGTTACGTGTTTTCTTACCGCTACGCCATTTGGCTTGGGCAGGCAACCTGAACAACGGTTATATCTCTGCTTACAGCTACGGGATTGCGATCTCTCAGGCGACCTGTTACGCCAGTATGGATCAGTTGGGGATTGCCCAATACGTTACCCGCCTGGGCATGGCATTTGGCGATCTGGATGCACTCGCAAGTGCTAAAGATGCGTGGCTACACGCACCAGAGTGGCAAGGTCTGCGCCAATTAGTAGAAGACCTGATGGTAGAAAAAGACTGGTTCAAGGTACTGGTTGCCCAGAACTACGTGATGGAAGGCCTGCTCTACCCACTGATTTACGATCGCTTTAATGATCGCCTAAACGACAAATACAGCCCGGTATTCTCGATGCTCACCCGCTTCCAGCGCGAATGGTTTACAGAAAACACCAAGTGGATTGATTCGATCATGAAAACCACTGCTGCTGAGAGCGCTGAAAACAAAGCATTACTGGGCGAATGGGCTAATCACTATCTGGCGCGTGTTGTGAATGCCTTGGCACCGATTGTCGAAATCGCCTTTGGCGAGCAAGCCGGTAGCGAAATGGACGACGCCGTTATTCAACTCAAAGCCCGCGCGACCAAAGCCGGTATTCCTCTCTAATCAAGGAGCAGTCATGGTTTCTTATGCCTTTATCGCTTTTCAGAAAAACGAAGAAACACGCTGCATTGTCGAGGCGATTGTGGATGACAACCCCGGTGCCATCGTCAACGAACAACCCGCCATGGTGAAAGTGGATGTGCCTAACAAGCTAGTGATTAAACGCGAAACTGTCGAAGAAAAAATGGGCCGTGATTTTGACCTGCAAGAACTGCAACTGCATCTGATCACCATTTCAGGCCATCTGGACGAAACCGACGACGAATTCACCCTTAGCTGGGCCAACTAAGCCAGCGGGCAAGGAGTAAATACTATGGATATGAAAGCTAGCAAAAAACTGGGGCTAAAAGAACGCTACGCCCTGATGACACGTGATCTGGCTTGGGACACCACTTACCAGCCAATGGACAAAGTTTTCCCGCAAGTCACCTATGAAGGCATCAAGATTCACGATTGGGATAAATGGGAAGATCCATTCCGCCTGACGATGGATGCTTACTGGAAATACCAAGGCGAAAAAGAACGCAAACTGTATGCGATTCTGGATGCCTTTAACCAGAATAACGGCCATTTGTCGGTAACTGACGCTCGCTACATGAACGTGCTAAAACTGTTCCTGGGCTCTACCCCGCCACTCGAACTAATGGCTGCTCGCGGCTTTAGCATGGTCGGGCGTCAGATGGTCGGCGCTGGCCCGCGTGTGGCTTGCCAGATGCAGGCAGTCGACGAATACCGCCACTTCCAGACCCAGATCCACTCGCTCTCGAACTACAACAAGTTCTACAACGGCTTGGATGAATTCGCCCATCAGCAATCACGCATGTGGTATTTGTCGGATGGTAAATCGTTCTTTGACGATGCCATTACCGCTGGCCCGTTCGAATTTATGGTGGCGATTGGCTTTGCTTTCGAATACGTACTAACCAACATCCTGTTTGTGCCGTATATCTCTGGCGCGGCTTACAACGGCGACATGGCGGCGATGACGGTTGGCTTCTCGTCTCAATCTGATGAAGCACGCCACATGACTTTGGGTCTGGAATGTATCAAGTTCATGCTGGAACAAGACCCAGACAACTTGCCAATCGTGCAACGCTGGATCGACAAGTGGACCTGGCGTGGTACGCGTAAGCTGGCGTCTGTCGGCATGATGATGGATTACATGCTGCCTAAACGCATCATGAGCTTTAAAGAAGCGTGGGAAATCTACGTCGAACAAAACGGCGGTGCCTTGTTTAACGATTTGGCACGTTACGGCATTCGCCCGCCAAAATGCTTCCAGCAAACCATCGACGAAAAAGAACACGTTACCCATCAATCGTGGATTGGTTTCTACATGAAGCCCGACTCCACACCATTCCACACCTGGATTCCAGAACCTGAAGAGATGGATTGGCTGTCCGAGAAATACCCTAACACCTTCGATAAATACTATCGTCCGGTGCTAGAGCATCTGGATAAAGAAGCTAAGGCGGGCAACCGGTTTAACAACAAAACCCAGCCGATGAACTGCCAAGTGTGCGTGAGCACCATCAAGTTCAACGAGCCGAACGACCCGATGTCGACTTGCTTCCGCGAGACCAAATACAAAGGCGAGAAATTCCACTTCTGCTCGGATCATTGCAAAGAAATCTTCGAGAACGAGCCAGAAAAATACGTGCAAACCTATGTATCGTCCCACCAAGGCTTGCAAGGTAATTGCGTACCCGAAGGCGTCGATGCGACTGCGCCAGACTTTAATCCGGGCGAGCATATCGCGGATTACTGGAAACTGGATAAGCGAGCGACTGGCGATTTTGCCGATTCGGAAGACAAACAGAACTTTGCTGCTTGGCGTGACCAAGCGACCAAGAACTAAGGAGACACCGCATGTCGATCAATGCATTAGCGGATTACGAATTTCCCTCCAGCGACCGCCTGGAAAACTTTAAAGGCAAGCAACTGGTGTATGTGAACTGGGAAAAACACCGTATGTTTTCCCGCCCATTTGTGCTCGCGCTGACACCAGACACCCCGTTTTCTGTCATCAAAGACAAATACATTACCGATTGCTACCGCTATCACCCCGACTTTGCCCAAATCGATTGGAGCAAAGTGGTGTGGCAGAACAGTAACGATGTCTTTACGCCAGACATGAATAAATCTTTAGCAGAAAACGGTATCGGTCATAAAGACCTGATCCGCTTTACCACCCCCGGCCTGGATGGCATCGCGGGGACGGGCTATTAATTAGAGATAGCAACTCAAGGCCACCCGCTCCGCGCTGGTGGCCTGCCTATTACGGGCGATTCGCTTTTACACCTGCTTGCCCAGAGGAGAAAACCATGAGTTACGAACTCACCATCGAATCACTTGGCCGCACCATTGAGGTAGAAGAAGGCCAAACCATTCTGGATGCCAGCTTACGTGCTGGTATCTACCTGCCGCACGCCTGTGGCCAAGGCTACTGTGCCACCTGCAAAATTAGCGTATTGGATGGCGAAGTAGACCACGCCAACGCGTCCAGCTTCGCGCTAATGGATTACGAACGGGAAGAAGGCAAAACTCTGGCCTGCTGTGCGCGGTTAGAAGCCGACACCGTGATTGATGTCGAAATCGAAACCGATGTCGACGCGCGTGACATCCCCGTTGAAGACTATCATGGCGTGGTCAGCCGCATCGAAGACCTGACTCCGACGATTAAAGGAATCTGGATCAAGCTAAACAACGGCAAAGCAATGGATTTTCAGGCGGGACAATACATCAACTTGAACCTGCCAGAAGAAATCGGCGTACGTGCTTTCTCGCTCGCCAACCCGCCCTCGACCGCAGACGAAATCGAACTGAATATCCGCATCGTCCCCGGCGGTGTCGGCACCACCTGGATTCACGAATCGCTAAAAGTAGGCGATAGCATCAGTTTCTCAGGCCCTTATGGCCGCTTCTTTGTGCATAAATCTGCCAATGTCGCTTCACTCTTTATGGCCGGTGGCTCCGGGCTATCTAGCCCCCGCTCCATGATTCTGGATTTACTAGACGATGGCTCGGAGTTACCCATCACCCTCGTCTATGGTGCACGTAACCAGACCGAGCTGTACTACCATCAGGAATTCTTGGCGCTAGCTGAAAAGCACGCCAACTTTACCTACCTCCCCGCGCTATCAGGAGAACCTGAAGATAGCGACTGGACAGGCTACCGTGGTTACGTACACGAGGCTGCCAAAGCCCACTTCGACAATGACTTCCGTGGCCAGAAAGCCTATCTGTGCGGCCCACCGATCATGATCGAATCCTGCATCACCACCCTGATGCAAGGGCGACTGTTCGAACGCGATATCTACACCGAGAAATTCTTCTCGGCCGCCGATGCCCAGCAGATCCGCAGCCCGTTGTTTAAGCGCGTGTAGGTAGTCATTAAACGTAATTGGTGTAGAAAGCCCTAGGCAGTTTATATCTACATAGGGCTTTATTCATTTAGCAGTGTAAATACATACATTTAACCGCAGTTGTTGTTGCTACACATCTTGCCAAAGATGAAACTTATCCAAATTAAGAGAAAACTTAAAAAAAGACATCACCCAAATGTCATTTAGTAGACTACACTGATCATTCCTTATCCCACTGAATATCGATGACAACAGATCAGCAAATCCACGCGCTACAAAAAGTCGTTCGCCGCAATGTTCTGGCATGGATAGCGAGGATACTGTCCATCATATCGATCATATTATTGTTTGTATTTGCCATAGAACAGCATCCCCAATACCTGATTGGTGGACTTTGTACTTCACTCATTGCTTTTTCCGCCTATCACGGTAATCCGCATATCAAAGCAGCAGTGAAAGCATTGGACAACGCCAATATTCAACAGTTAATTATTAAGATTGCAGTTGATGATGAATCAGAAACAACTAAATACTTTCTTATTACACCAACTAATGGCACTCAGCACTGGCAGATAGCTTTTATCCCCATCGGATGGAAACCCGTTTCAGGAGAGTATTTGGCTGATGTTTACTATTTACCCACTCTCAAATGGCCCGCACTAGTTAAAGTCGAGAACGGCATCATCTATCCGAGGGTAACACCAAAACTTGTGTAATTTTTCTGGTTTTAGATGTTTGCTATCGACCGCACTTCAACGCAAAATGCACCGCACCAGTCGCTATCTTGCCCATTTAATGAGTTTTCTAGGCATGAGCTACCAGCACATAAAGATTTATAAACCGCAAATAACTTTCTCCGCCAGAGGTCGCATCAAATAAACGACCTCCCCTGTAGAGATGGCAGTTACTTAGGTTGTATGCATGCCAGCGCAAGGAAACTGCCATCACATAGTGCATCACTTAAAACGCTAGAAAATCAGGGAAGCTACATTTAGCAAACCAAGTAGATGATGATCACATCGCACAGTTTGCGAGAATATCGCAGACAATTTCCACGTCCGCTGTTCTAGTCCGCCTATTGTGATCGAATCCTGCATCACAACCCTTATGCAAGGCCGACTGTTCGAACGCGATATCTATACCGAGAAGTTCTTCTCGACCACCGATGCGCAGCAGATCCGAAACCCATTGTTTAAGCGGGTGTAATCTCCGCCATACACACCCTGCCCACCTGCAGGTGCACTTGCATGGGGTGCAAGGGGTTGGAAGCTCGAACCCTCCCACTCCATGACATGTATTAACTAAACCCTAAAAGTCCCTTACCTCAAAAAATAACTGTAATCATAAATGGGAATGCTGCTTCACAGCATCGCCTTGAATTCATCTGGTAATACGAAGCTCATCAATACCTTGATTTTGTAATCTATATCTAACATAATTAGCCAATATAAAAATTTTGTTATTTATAGGTTACAAAATGGACCTAACTGAATTTGGGCAAACCCTGCGTTTGCAACGCAAATCACTCGGCTTTTCACAGCAAACGGTGGCCGATGCCGTTGGCCTTGCCAGACCTACGCTGAGCAAAATCGAAACCGGCCAAGTGCCAGATATTGGGATTCGTAAACTCATGCGCTTGGCAGAGCATCTTGGACTGCGGCTTATATTAGAAGAAGATACCTTCCGCCCCACCTTGCAACAGCTGATCAATGAAAATCGGCAAGAAAAACAAAAACGAGGCCGATAAATGCTAAAAGTCTGGGCAGATAACCTGGAAGCGGGGGTGGTGGCTAGGTCGGTATTAGATGACAAGCAGTTTACTTTTACTTATCAACCCGACGCGCCCCCATCAGCAGCAGTATCGCTCACCATGCCGGTGGGCAGTAAAAGCTACCCCTACCCCAATGGCTTACATCCTATTTTTCAGATGAACTTGCCGGAAGGTCGTTTGAAAGAATCCATCGAAAGACGAGTCCGCAAGCTAACCCCAGACTATGATGAACTCTCGCTGCTCGAAATCACCGGTCCCTCGCAAATTGGGCGCCTGCGTTATGGCAGCCATCTAGATCACCCGGCTTTTCAAACACAAAGTATTGCAGAGATTCTGACTTATGACGGGGCAGAAGATCTGTTTCAGGACTTACTGAATCGTTTTGCCGAGCAATCCGGCATTTCTGGCGTACAGCCCAAAGTACTGATCAGAGACGACGCCTACTTCTCTGGTGATGGACGCAAAAGCCTGACAATGAAAAGTGCCACCCATATTGTCAAATCATGGGATGCCAACGAGTTTCCCGAACTCGCCGCCAATGAATACTTCTGTCTGCAAGTGGCAAAAAAAGCGGGCTTGCCCATCCCGGAAGTGGCGTTGTCAGATAATGGCAAATTGCTAGTAGTGACCCGATTCGATCTATCGCCTGAAGGGGCTTATTTGGGATTTGAAGACTTCTGTGTGCTCACCGGTTTGCCTACACAAGATAAATACAGCCTTAGCTATGAACGGGTGGCCAAAGGGATACGACAGTTTGTTAGCCCCACACATCGATCACAGGCATTAGCGCAATTCTTTACCGCGTTATTGGTGAATTGCGCCGTGCAAAATGGCGATGCGCACCTGAAAAACTTTGGGATACTGTACGCCGACCCGTTTTCCAGCACATATCTCGCACCGATATACGACGTGGTGAGCACCAGCCCCTACCTACCGAGGGATGTCATAGCACTGACACTGGATGGCAGAAAATCCTACCCATCCGCCAAAGTTTTAAGCAAATTCGCACAGCAAGCCTGTGGCATCGCCCCCCGCACGGCAAAACAGCTAATGGAAAAAGTCGCCGACGCAGTAAGCGATACCCTTCCCGATCTAATCCGCTACGGATCAGAACGCCCAGACTTTGCCCCCATTGGCAAACGCATAGTCTCGGCTTGGGAAGCGGGAACTACTCGGTCGCTCCAGACAAAGTAGTTCCCTAATCAGGCGTAAATATTAGGCTTGCTGCATTTCTAAGCTGGAACGAAACCACACGTCAACGGCTTGCTACCTCTACGCCTTTACAGCCGTCGATTCATTTTGGTTGCAGGACTAGCTTTAAATTCAATAGAGAGATTTACATCGCACAATTTGCGAGAATGTCGCAGACAATTTCCACATCCGCTGTTGTAGTCCGCCAATTACTGAACGCAGCGCGGATTGCACTTTTTCCGTCCCACATGCCCGGCGTCAGCAATACCTTTCCGCTTTGATTGATCTGTTTTAGCCTCTCTTTGACCGACACCGTATCTGACGTTGGCCTGAATACCACGACATTGAGGCGACAAGGGTGTAACAGTTCGTAGCCGGGAGACTGCTCAATCCAGTCAGCCAGCATGCTGGCTTGGGCGCAATTGCTCTCGATCAGTGCGGCAAACCCTTCCCTGCCATAGGCTTGAAGACTAAACCAAAGTGGCAACGCACGAAACCTTCGCGAGTTTTCGATGCCACGATCCATAAAGGAAGGGAGTGAGGACTCAACATCCAGATAGGGGGCGGCCACCGAGCAGCTTTGTTGCAAAATCTCGGGGTGGCGCGTGAAGAAAATCCCGCTATCGTAAGGCACATTCAGCCATTTATGGCTATCGCTGGTGATGGAGTCTGCGAGTTCGATGCCCTTTGTCCAGGCATGGCGCGTGGCTGACAAACGGGCAAACAATCCAAAGGCACCATCTACATGCAGCCACGCCTGATGAGCACGACAAAGGGCCGCAATGGCTTCCAAATCATCAAAATCCGTCCCCGTCACTGTACCCGCACTGGCTAATACGATTTTACCTGCTGCCGAACTCTCCCGGAGCGCAAGGGCCAATGCATTCACATCCATGGCTTCGGAGTTGTCGAGTCGGGCAATCTGGGTGAACTGGTTTCTCCCCAGACCGGCAAAGCTGAGCGCCTTTTGTGCGCTGGCATGCGGAGTAGCGGAAAACACCTCGATACTGGCACCGGCCAAACCATCCCGAGCGATATCCTGCCCCTGTTGTTTACCGGCAAATTGTCGGCCGCAGATCACACCGAGTACATTCGAGGCCGTCGCCCCACTCGTTAAAATGCCACTAAATTCTTCGGGCAGTTCAAGTAGTTGGCGTAACCAGGCCAATGCCTGAAGTTCGACAGCGCTACTGATCGAATCCCCCGGGGACGCCACATTCTGGTCACACGCAGAAACAAGCCAATCTCCCAGCATGGCGGCGGGCGTCGTGCCACCAGTCACAAACCCCAGATAACGCGGCCCGGCAGACGCATTTAAAAACGGTGCTACCCGATGTTCAAATTCTGCGAATGCCTGTTTGGCACCCAATCCCACCTCGGGCAATCCCCCCTCCAACAGATTAGGGGCATTCAGGCAGCCCACCGGGCGCTCTGAAAGCGTTTGCTGAAAATCGATAGCCCAGCGGCTGACGCTCTCTGCCAACTGAGGCAGAGATGAGAAATCGGCATTGAATTGGTTCATGGGGTACCTCTCTTGTCATGGAATGATGCTTTGGATTATCCTTGGACTGAAAAAAGAGTACAGATACAAAATTTTTAAGAAAATAAAGCACAGTGACTTTTAAATACCGACATCTGGCCGATAAACTGATCAGCGACATCAATGCCAACCGTTTGCAGGCGGGGCAGCGCATGCCTTCCATTCGGGCGTTGAGTCAACAGTATAAAATCAGCATCACCACCGCATTAAAGACCTATGAACAACTTGAAGCCGAAGGTTATTTAATATCGCGACCTCAGGCTGGTTTCTTCGTTCGCCCACGGCCAAAGCAGCTAGGAGAACTATCACTACCGGCATTCCGCCCAGTAGTGGGTAGCGTAGATAATGAAGCGCTGCTGTATGAGATCCAGTCGGCAGCGAATGACCCACACCGGATTGGCTTGGGCACGGTCATGATCGCCCCAGAGCTGTTGCCATTAGCCGCCTTACAAAGAAGTCTGCAACGAACCTTAAGAAATCGCCCCTTGGTTGCCAGTACCTACTGCCCACCCAGTGGCGAACCGGAACTTTGCGCGGCCCTCAGTCATCATTTTGGTGAGGATGGCATTCATCTGCCTGCACACGAACTCCACATTACCAACGGATGTATGTCTGCCTTGAGTCTGGCAATCTCTGCCACCACCCAGCCGGGGGACAATATCGCCATCCCCTCCCCCTGTTTCAGCGGGCAGCTTCAATTGTTGGCCAGCCTTGGGCGCAACGTAGTGGAAATTCCCTCTGCTGCCAGTGGCTTGGACATGGATGCGTTAGCACAAAGCATGGCCAGCGGTCAGGTGCAGGCGTGTCTGGTCACTGCCAATTTTCAGAACCCATTGGGGTATTGTTTAACCTCTGCACAAAAGCAGCAGCTTGCGACGCTGGCCAGCCGCTACCAATGCCCGATCGTGGAAGATGATGTATTTGGCGAGTGTGGCTATCACCCGCAGCGGCCACTGCCGATTAAAAGTTGGGATCAGACTGGCGATGTACTATGGTGCGGATCGTTTTCCAAGACGCTGGCCCCCGGCTACCGTGTAGGCTGGTGCGGCCCCGGACGCTATGCACCGGCGTTTAGTCGCCTGCATTTAAGCCAAAGCCTGGCTGTGAACTCGCCACTGCAACTGGCACTGGCCGATTTTGTACATAGTGGCGAATATCGTCGGCATCTGAAAAGACTGCGCATCGACCTGGCTCGACAAGTAGATGCATTAAGGTGTTATGTGGAAGCCCAGTTCCCACCCGGCTGTACGGTCACTCACCCACAGGGCGGGCTCGCCTTATGGGTGCAACTGCCGGAAGGATGTAACGGGATGCAGCTGTACGAAGACGCCAAGATGCACGGTATCAATGTGGTACCCGGCGCCGTATTTAGTGCACGGGAGTTATACCACAATGCCGTTCGGCTAAATGCCGGCAACCCATGGGATGAAAAAATTAAAGACGCCGTCGACGTATTGGCCGATCTGATTAAACGCCAGGTTCACAGTATTGATGAAGGCGAATGCTAACTAGGGGCATCTACTTACCACCACTCAATCCATACACAAAACAGGTGACGAATAGCACATATTAGCCAGCCCAACATCTTGCGAGGGTGTCGATGATAGTGAAATAGCAAAAAGCGCCGAGCCCGATTAACGTATTGCGACTCGGTACGCAGGCTGAAATGCCTGATTCGCAGCATCTCGCCCAACAAATCGAGCAAGCGTGCCGCGGCAGTACATCTGGCTGTGTACTTTTAGGTATTAGCAAATGCTATAGCTTGTAAAACAAATATAAATGCATATAACATACCATGTTATACACCCAGACAAACCAAATATACACCTGCAATGGTGTATATTTCACCTTGGACATTTGAGTCTCGCCAACAATGAACATTGACATCTCATTTAATTGCAAGTGCGGCCAGAGAAATTCTGAAACTTTACCTTGCCCTGAGCCAAATTTCATGGCTGAAAGAAATAGTGATAGTTACACCGAAAGCTACGAGTCGGTAATTTGCGAAAGCTGCGGAGCCGATTACGACGTAACCATAATGAATTCGTTTGGCGGCGCGGATGTATACGTAAATAACGGGGATATAAACTCTCAGAACAGCGGCCCGTATTACAGCAAAGACGATGACGATGACGAGGTGCTTTACTGGAAAAACGAATCACCAGAACATTACAGAGTCCTCAATGACCACCTTGACAGCGCATCCGAATTATTAAAAGTTGCCGTGAACGAAAGAAATAGGTTTAGCCTGAATGTAATGATTTACGGGCATGTTGTGGCAGCAGCGGAAGGTTTTTTGTCATCAATCTTCATCAAAACAACTGTTGGTCACGAAGAGCTGATAAGAAAATTGGTCGAGACAGATCCAAAGTTCTCGGACATGAAGTTCACTCTTTCTCAGCTTTTCAAAGAAAGAGAGCAAATCAAAGACACGGTCGCAAAGTATCTTCACGACCTAATATTTCACGACCTAAAGAAAATAAAGCCAATGTACAAAGATGTTTTGGGCCATGATTTTGGCGATATTTCATGGCTATTTAAGGCAGTTGCAAAACGTCACCACTGCGTACATAGAGCCGGGCACGATAAGGACGGCACCCCAATCGTTTTTGCCGAAAATGAAGTTTTAGGTCTGATTGAACAAATCAAGAAATTGGCTGCTGAACTATTGATTACAACAAACAAACTAGAAGACTCATTATCTCTCCCGTTTTAATCGACGGCATAACAATTCGTTCCAGGGGACTATGAAAAAGCTGCGCTTTTTCATAGTCCCTACACTCAAACGTTAGAGCCCTTGGACATGAGCAACATTGAGAAATACATACCCGAAGGTACATCGTGGCTAAGAGCCGCAGTATCATCAATCCCAGTTGCCGGTAGCGCCCTTGACCATCTTCTATTTGACAAGGCTGATACCATCCGTATGCGTAATATGGAAGCCGCTGTTGCATCGTTGTCAGATGAAGTTCAGAAGCTAGGGCACCAGGCAATCGATAAGGATTGGTTTTCATCGGAAGAAGCGTTGGCGGCATTCAAAATACTCTCCGACAAGGCCTCATATGAGCCGGACAAAGCAAAAGTCGATGCACTAGGCCGGTTAGTGGCAACATGCGGAACTGTTGAGCATGCCAGTGATGCAAAGAAGCTTTCTGTATTGGAGCATCTTTCGCGTCTCACTTCAGTTCAGATCAAGCTACTTTCTGTGATGCTGAGTACACCACCGCAAGAAAAGAAATTCTCCACAGGTGGCCTTATACAAACAGCCAAAGCGATTTGGCTCAATGATATTATTTCCGCACTAAATGCAGGACCTCAATTTTGGAGCGGCCAGCTAGTTGTCAATCAAGAGTTGGAAGTCCTTGAGTCTTTAAACACTATCCGACAAGTGCCGCTGTTTGTCTCAGAAGAATTAGGCTTCACATTTACGGCAATTGGGCTTCATGCCGCTACTTACGTTAAGTCCACAAGGCTCTAACATAGCGCTCAACCTCGCTGCCTTCGGTCGCTGGACGCTGCGTGATAAAGCCGCGCAGCGCCGGTTAACTCTACGTTAGGCCCAACAAGATATACATATGTCCATCAAGAAGCTTCTAAAACCCCACGAAATAGAAACTCTGTATACCGGAGCAAATGCGGCAGTCTGGCATGCACACGAACTGGCAAATTATCTCTCATCAAAGCGCAAGACTCGAGAAGAAGATCATGTGGCAACGCTTGTAACCAACGGAATACCTTTCCTAGCGGAACGTTGGATTCCGCTACTTCAATCAAAGCGGATCGGGTTGAGATTATCCGGTGTATTTTGTCATGGACATCCGCAAGTGAAATTCGGGACGCCATCAAATCAGGTGGAACTCGCTGATCTTCTCATCGTTCACCAGCACACTCAAGGCAAAAGAGCTTCTGCGCGCGCGATCCTGCTCCAAGCGAAGATGTCAGCAGATTCAACACACTTGCTTCCGGCAGGAGATGCCCAACTGCAACTGTTTTCGCATTGGCCTCCATTCGAATTCGTAACTGGTGGCCTTGCTTCGGGCATTCGCAATCTCAACGAGACGGGAAGAGGTTCGCGATATGCCTTGGTACTAGACAGGCAAGCCTACCCAGAACAGATCGTCTGGGCAGACCAATGTCCGTGGGCCGCCAGTCCCGCCACACAGCGACTAACAGCTGACCGCTCGCTTGCAAGAATGCTGGGAGACATGATCCTCGGTAAGGAAGGTCGCCCCTTCAAACTGGGCACCACGAAGGACGAATGGTCAAAGACAATTCAAGAGCTTCTCGAAGTCACTGGCCGCAAGACTTACAAGCGTAAAAATATCAACCGCGGAGATACTCCAAGACTTTCAGGTGATGTTCCGGTTGGTCCGGGCATCATGTTCATGATGCTATCGGGAGCACCTTCATCTATAGACGCATCACGGTCCAGCGCGTCAATTCACGAGCGATACTTCGGTTCGGTTCCTACAGTTCAAGGTGACGGCGACGGCTTTGACACGACTTCAAACGTACAGCAGATTAATCCTGAAGGCGGCATCTCAACTCTTCTCGTTGAAACAATCGAGGAACAAGGATAGTGCTAGCAATGCAGGTCAATGTAGTGGGGTCTAATTCCTTGTTCGAATCGATGCTGTTCACCTCACAACTTTGACATTAGGTGATTTCATGCCTCAAAATCTTGATACCTTACTTGCTTCAATCAATAAAAAAGCAAATATAATCAATAGCAACTTTGTGCGCACATTTTGTGTGCAGTCAAATTTTATGAGTAACGCACCCACCCCGCCATGCCAATCACATACTTCGTGTACTAGGACCGCGCTGACGCACAGCCCATTAATTCTGCGTTAGACTTCAATTTCACATAAAGGGAACATCAATGACACCCGAGGACTACATCGAGACGCGCGTTGTTCAGTATCAAAATTGGTACAACGGCAAGGCTGTCAGCAGCAAGAGTCGATATTTGCAAATGCGCGCGTTCTCAGTCGTTGGTGGTAGTCTTGTTCCCGTGTTGGTGAATGTGAGTTCCAAGTACACGTTCCTTGGCGCATCAGTAACCCAGTGGGCTGTCACGGTTATCAGTCTCTTGGTGGTAGTTTGTGTTTCGCTTGAAAGCGTTTTCCACTACCGCGAGCAGTGGAAAAACTATCGCTCAACGGAGCAGTTGTTAGGACACGAGCGGTTCTTGTTTCAGTCGAGAGTAGGTCGCTATCAAGGAATGAACGACCCAGAAGCGTTCCGCCTATTCGTTGAGCGTGTAGAGGAGGCAATTGCGATTGAGAATTCTGCGACCCTCAACGTAATGACCATGGCGAATCAAACGATTGAATCAACTAAGCACGCCTAGCTAGGTGAAGTCTAACCAGTTGGCCATGCTTCAACGCTAGCCACATCAATTCACGGTCGATCGCAAACATGAAATTCATTAATTTCGTAGCTTTACTTGCCTTTCAAAGCAACCTCTTCAACGGTAAACGCACAGTTTATAATTATCGAGAAGAAGACTCACACTTCCTTCAAAATATCGACAGCCAAAAGCACAGAGACCTATGTCTCTAGCTCACCCGGTGGGGGCCGACTCCAACGCCCACTTACTTTCACGTTATGCCGGACAAGTCCGATATTCCATGTAAACCTGTTGCTCCATACTTATCTGTCGAGAGACAGCCCGGCCGAACTTACGACCTACACGTTGAGCCAACATTGTATTTAAAACTTAATTTTGTCTGCATTATGGAAGTTGTTCTCAGCCACTCCCCCCAACATGCAATTTATTGCTCAGCAATAACCGCGACACACGCAAAAAACTGCTGAAATAACAAACAGATACTTGACCAAACCTACCGTTAAGCCTGACAATTGCAAGGTTATACGTGCATTTCTTTAAACTGCACTTTCGCAAGGCTGCCAGCGGGTAAAATCGGCAGCGCGCGCCCCGGTAGCAACCGGTTTTCTGTTCACTTTTTATCAAGCCACGCAAGTGGCCAGACATCACGACATGGCAACCATTCTTCAGAATATTCCTTCAGGTCAGAAAGTCGGCATCGCATTTTCTGGCGGTCTAGATACCAGCGCAGCCCTATTGTGGATGCGTAACAAAGGCGCGGTTCCTTACGCGTATACAGCTAACCTTGGCCAACCGGATGAGACCGATTACGACTCTATCCCACGTCGTGCTAAAGAATACGGTGCAGAAAATGCCCGTCTGATCGACTGCCGTGCACAACTAGTGGCAGAAGGTATTGCCGCTTTGCAAGCTGGCGCGTTCCATATTACGACCGCAGGTTCTACTTACTTCAACACCACACCGATTGGCCGTGCCGTGACCGGTACCATGCTAGTGGCTGCGATGAAAGAAGACGATGTAAACATCTGGGGTGATGGCAGTACTTACAAAGGTAACGACATCGAGCGTTTCTACCGCTACGGTTTGTTGACCAACCCAGAACTGAAAATCTACAAGCCATGGCTTGACCAGACTTTTATTGATGAGTTGGGCGGCCGTTCTGAGATGTCTCAGTACATGGCGCAGTATGGTTTCGAGTACAAAATGAGTGCTGAAAAAGCCTACTCTACCGACTCTAACCTGCTAGGTGCGACCCACGAAGCGAAAGATCTGGAATTCCTAAGTACCAGCCTGAAGATTGTGAAGCCAATCATGGGTGTGGCGTTCTGGCGTGATGACGTAGAAGTGAAACCGGAAGAAGTAACTATCCGCTTCGTGGAAGGTCAGCCAGTTGCCCTAAACGGCGTGGAATACAACGACCCTGTCGAACTGATGCTAGAAGCTAACCGCATTGGTGGCCGTCATGGTTTGGGCATGAGTGACCAGATCGAAAACCGTATTATCGAGGCGAAGAGCCGTGGTATTTACGAAGCTCCAGGGATGGCACTGCTGTTTATCGCTTACGAGCGTCTGGTAACTGGTATCCATAACGAAGACACTATCGAACAATACCGTGAAAACGGTCGTCGTTTGGGTCGTTTGTTGTACCAAGGCCGTTGGTTCGATTCTCAAGCGCTAATGCTGCGTGAAACCGCTCAGCGTTGGGTGGCTCGTGCAATCACTGGTGAAGTGACCATCGAACTACGTCGCGGTAACGATTACTCTATCTTGGATACCCGTTCTGGCAACCTGACTTACAAGCCGGAGCGTCTGACCATGGAGAAGAACGAATCTTCGTTCACCCCACTAGACCGTATCGGCCAATTGACCATGCGTAACCACGATATCGCGGATACACGTGATAAGTTGATGACTTATACCGAAGCTGGCCTGCTAGCTGCATCTAGCGCCTCTGCGCTACCAAACCTGAAAAGCGAAGAAGGCAAATAAGCTTTCCCGCTGTTAGGTTTCTGTAGCAAACAAAAAACCCGCCTCCGATGAGTGCGGGTTTTTTGTTGTTCGTTTGAATAGCGAGTGTTGTGGCTTAACTTTTCTTCCAAGCCAGCACTAGCGATAATCCGCGCCCTTCTAGCAACCACTTGGCAATCATTCCGGCAATCAGCCCCCAGAATGGCGCGCCTAAGCCTACCAGCGTCACGCCAGAGGCTGTCACAACAAAAGTAATCAGCGCACTTTCGCGTTGCTGCTCGTTACTCATGGCGACTGCCAAGCCATTCATTAACGCCCCCAGCAGTGCCAAACCGGCAATGGTAATCACCAGTGCTTTTGGTAAGGCAGCGAACAGCGCCACTAATGCCCCGCCCACCATCCCCACTACAATATAAAACGCACCCGCCACAATACCGGCAATGTAGCGTTTTTTAGGGTCTTCATGCGATTCCCGTCCGGTGCATATAGCAGCGGTAATGGCAGCCAAGTTAATACCATGCGCACCAAATGGCGCTAGCAACAGGGCAGCTAGAGAGGTGACTGATACCATTGGTTTGGCAGCGGTTTCATAGCCTGCGTTCTGCATCACGGCAATCCCCGGCACAAACTGCCCGGTAATCGTCACCATGGCTAGCGGCAAACCAATCCCGATAATCCCCGCTAGGCTAAATTGCGGCGTAGTCCAAACAGGTTGCATCACCGCCAGATGTACATTGCCAAGATGCAATAAACCCATTTCTGCAGAAATGATGACTCCCACACACAGCACCAGCAAAATGGCATAGCGTGGCAGTAGCTTGCGCAACACCAAGAAGGCAAGAAACATTGGCACGACTAGCATGGGCAAATCATGCAAGGCGGTCATCGTTTCTGATGCAAACCGGAACAAAATGCCCGCCAACATTGCGGCGGCTATTTCTTTGGGAATCCAGCTAATGATCTTGTCAAAGCCGCCCGTCATCCCCAGCACCAGAATCAAAAAGCTAGCAAAACAATAAGCACCAATGACTTCCGGGAAACTCACCTGCCCCAGGCAGCTAAGCAATAGTGCAGCCCCCGGTGTAGACCATGCGGTAATGACCGGCGCTTTGTAGCGATAGCTCAACCACAGCCCTGCTACCCCACTACCAATCGATACCGCCCAGATCCAGGAAGCCATGACCGACTGGCTTAGCCCCGCTGCATTCCCCGCCTGAAAAATAATCAAAGCCGGCCCCGCATACGAGATCGTCACCGCGATCAGCCCCGCCACAATGGCAGACAACGACACATCCTTCCACATACCCACCTCCCCGCAAATGACAATTGATTTGCTAGTGATGGTAGAGATTGTCTGCGTATGGAAACAGGAACAGATTGGGGGTAGCAGCTAGAACAGAAATAAACACTCCTTCCGTAATCATTCCCATTCGCAGCGTATCAATTATTTGATAAAATAATTTTTTGTATACAAATCAATTTATTAGCACTGCTAGCAGTAGGGCTAATTCGTTTGGCGGCAGATGAACCTTCAGTTTAAAAATGCTTTCCGTGAAGGCATTCAGCAGTATTTTTCCCTCTCTCTTGCGATGATTCCTTGGGCGATGGCGACTGCCATTGCAATGCGTGGCGCGGGGTATTCTACGTTCGAAACCTTTGCGATCAATCTAATTGTCTATGGTGCAACTGCGCAGCTTGGCACAATGCCGCTTGTAATTAGCGGTGCGCCACTTTGGTTAATTGCTATTACGGCGGTGGCGCTTAACCTGCGATTTTTGATTTTTAGCGCGATTATTGCACCTGCGTTTCATGATATGCCAAAGAAACGTCGTTGGTTGGCTGGCTATTTACTGAGCGATGGCGTGGTAGCGGCGTTTAGCAGCAAATTATTGGGTGAAAAAAATCAGGATGTTCGCTGGGGCACCTTCTTAGGCCCATCCACTCTCAATTGGGTGATGTGGCAGCTAAGCACTTGGGTCGGGTTAGTGATTGGTAGCAGCTTACCGCCAGATTTACCCATTGGTTTTATGGCGACCATCGCCCTACTCGCTTTAGTCGTCCCGATGCTGATCAAAGATAAAAGCATTTTGGTAGGTGCTCTAGTGAGCGGAACTCTAGCGGTTTTACTTAGAAACTTTCCATTAAAACTGGGTTTTTTGCTGGCGATTTTAATTGGGATGACTGCTGGCGTGCTTTGGGAAAATTGGCAAACAAGGAAGCCGACAAATGCTGCATGATAAATGGCTACTCTGGACGACAATCATCCTTATTGGTTTAGGCACTTTCTTGCCAAGAAGTAGTTTTATTGTTTTAGGCCAGCGGGCACAATTACCTCGATCTATTCAGCGGGCGTTAAAATTTGCACCGGCCTGTGCGCTAGCCGGTTTGATTCTGCCAGATATTTTACTCTCGCATAATCAGCTAGATTTAGATCCATTTAGCCCCAAAATTATCGCCACGGTGGTGGCAGTAGTGACCATCATGGTTTCACGCAGCCCATGGCTTCCGTTTATTACTGGCATGGTCGCAATTGTATTGGCCGGTTATTTATAAATAAGTATCAACGCGAGGACGACCTCCCCCATTTTGGGTCTATACGTCAGGACGACCTGACATTTTTCAGGATGCGAATATGTCTTGGGTAATGTTATTTTTTGCAGGTCTTTTAGAAGTAGTCTGGGCGTATACCATGAAGTTATCGGGCGGGTTTAGCAAGCCGATTCCTTCTGCAATCACCTTAATTGCCATGATTGGGAGTGTGATTTTGCTTTCATACTCTATGCGCACGCTTCCCCTTGGTACAGCTTATACGGTCTGGACAGGCATTGGTGCGGTAGGTGCATTTATAGCTGGGGTAATTTGGTTGGGAGAGCCATTAACCACCATGCGGATAATGGCTGCTTTATTGATTGTGAGTGGGCTGGTGTTAATGAAACTGTCTGGCTCTCATTAACACGTTGCACGCCACGCCCTACATTAACTAAATAGCACCGATCGCATAGAAAATGCGCCTTCTTGAAAGCCCTCGTAAGGAAAGCTAACTTTATCGGTGCTATTGCTGGCCCCTAGGGTGTACAGCAAGGGCAAGTAATGCTCGATAGTTGGATGAGATAATTGCCAGAGTTGTGCTTGGCGCTTATCCGTTGCGAGTAATTGTCCAAGGTTTCGATGCAATAACCCTTCTTTGGTTAGCTCATCAAATGCTGCCGCCCATTCAAATGGTTTGGATGCCATTCTGTCTTGCGCCATGGGAATGTTATGTACGATATTCCCACTACCCAAAATCAACACACCTTGCTGGCGGAGAGTCTGCAAAGCAGCCCCCACTTGCATATGTTGGACAAGCGTCAAATTGGCATTCATAGAAAGCTGAATCACAGGGATGTTGGCCTTGGGATATAAGTGATGCAGCACCGTCCAAGCACCATGATCTAAGCCCCATTTCGCATCACCTATGACATTCACCGGGGCCATTAATTGTTGAATTTGCTTACCCAATGCAGGCGAGCCCGGTGCGGGGTATTGCATATCAAACAAGGCTTGCGGAAACCCACCAAAATCGTGGATTGTCTCTGGCTTGGCGGAAATCATTACACGGGTATCGTTTCTGACCCAGTGCGCAGAAATCACCACGATTGCATGCGGTGTAGGTAGTTGCTTACCTAGCTTCTGCAAATGGCGCGTGTAGGGATTATCACTAATCGCGTTCATTGGAGAGCCATGCCCGACAAATAAAACCGGCATTTTGACTGGTGTAGCTTGCTTTGTTTTCTCTGCATTGGCTTCTGGAATAAAACCAATGCTGGCCACTAAGCCTGCTAACATCGTTTTTAGATGATCACGACGGTTCATGCCGCTTACTCCGCTACAGGCGTACAACCATCTGGCGAACAGAATGGTAGGTCTGAAGATTCCGCCTTTGCAGGTAATTTGCTAGCCAGCATTGCCAACCATTTATCTACCTGACCAAGGTATTCGCTAACAGGTAGCGCATATATTTCATCGCCAATTTGTAACCCTAAGGTTGGAAAACCTCTTCCACCCAAGCGTTGTAGCCACTGATGTGCTTGGTTAATTTCTTGCACCAGCGCCGTTTCATCTACTTTCGCCATTTCTGCTTCAAATTCAGCACGATCAATCCCTAGCTCAACCGCCAAATCCGCTAGTACAGAAGGATCCATGACTTTTTTAGCTTCCGCATAATGCGCATGTTGAATTCGGTGCTGCATTTCCAATGCTTTCCCACTTAAGCGATCGACAGCAATAATGGCCGCCATGGGGATGGCAGAGTCTAGAATAACCGTAGGGTCATTCAACAAGCCATTAAAGTATTCATCCGAATAAACTTGCCCTGTCATGGCAGCAATCCGTTGATCATGCGGCATGATGTAGCTTTTTAATTTGGACAACTGCTGACGGTTATCGCCAATAAATAAACCACCGGCAAATAGTTTGATTTGCAAATCTGGTAGCTGGCTTGCCGCTTTCATTAGGGGTGCCACTGCATAGCACCAGCCGCACAGGGGATCATGCACGTAAATAAGTGTTTGTTGGGTCATGGTAATTCTTTCTTTTCAAACAACAAAAGCAGACACGTCAATTCGTGCCTGCTTTATCTTGCCCAGCTGAAGCTAGCTTATTGGTAAGCAACGGTGATAATCGTTTTTAAATGCTGCTTAGCCACTAATTCACTAACAAAAGCAATTGCGTAGTCTGGGTAATGAATACGGCTTTCACCCTTTGCATTGGCCAAGAAACGCTTTTCTTGCACAGTAAAGCCCCCTAGTTTTTCACCAGGGCCAATTTCAGCGGCTGGGGAGAAAAATGTCCAGTCTAGATCATTCACCGTTTGTAGGTAATTAAACGCTTTACGGTGCGCTAGCGCGTATGGCTTGTAAGCATCTGGGAAATCTGGCAAATCGACCAACTGCATGCCTGGCGCCACTTCTAAGCTACCTGCCCCACCCACGACGATTAAGCGATTTACACCAGCCACTTTGGCTGCAGCCACTAGTTGTTCTGCCACCAAACCTACAGAATCAATATTATCTAATGCAGGGCCGTAAGCACTAGCCAAAGCATCCGCACCGGCAATTGCAGCCGCAAATGCGGTGGTATCTGCAATATCAACCACTTTAAAGCTAACGCCTGCTAATTCTGCAGGTACTGCTTTTTCTGAGCGAACAATTCCGATGACTTCGTGACCGTTGGCTAATAGCTCTTTTGCGATATGAGAGCCAATATTTCCGGTTGGGGCAACTAACGCGACTTTCATTTGTTTTCCTTCGTGTTCAATTTGGTATGAACGCAGTTTACGCCCAGTATTTGATCGGAAAAACATCATTAACCAGACATATTTGTTGCATAATTCGATCTAATAAACAAAGGAATATAGATGGACAAGATCACGGCCATGAAGGTGTTTGTAGAGGTGGTTAACCAGCAAAGCCAAACAGCGGCGGCAGAAAAGCTAGATATGTCCCGCGCCATGGTCACGCGTTACCTAACAGAGATTGAGTCTTGGCTTGGCACGCGCTTGTTACACCGAACCACCAGAAGACTAAGCCTTACACCTGCAGGTGAAAAAACACTTTCGTATTGTCAGTCTGTTTTACATCAAGTTAATGCACTAGAGTCCGATGCACTTTCTGGGCACGAAGAACCAAGCGGGCTATTACGGCTATCTGCCCCTGTATCGATTGGGCAAACGTATTTTTCTGGTGCCATTGCAGCGTTTTTAAACCGCTACCCAAAAGTAAAAGTAGATCTGCAGTTAGTTGATTATCGGGTGAACTTGGTAGAAGAGCGTATTGATTTAGCCCTGCGTATTACCAACGATCTAGACCCTTCGTTGATTGCCAGAAAACTGGGAGATTGCCACTCTGTCGTGTGCGCATCGCCAGCGTATCTTGCCAAGCATGGATTGCCCAGCACACTTTCTGAATTATCTACGCACAACTGCTTAACCCATTCTTATGTAGGAAAAAGCGAATGGGTATTTTTTAAAAATGGCCAACCGGAAACCGTAGAGGTAAGCGGCAACCTAAGTGCCAATGAAGTGACGGTATTAATGCAAGCCGCGATGAATGGGAATGGCATTGCCATGCTACCAAAGAGCCTAGCCTTCCCCAATTTGAATAAGGGTGAACTAGTCCAAGTATTGCCCGATTACGCCCCGTTTGTGATGGGAATTTATGCGGTTTATAGCTCTCGACAATTTATGCCCACCAGCCTTCGGTGCTTGCTCGATTTCTTAGTCGAATACTTTGGTAGCCGAGCGGAGATTCTCTAAGCCTTATGTGGCAGTTTTTACACCAAACGCAGCCATAAAAGTGGTTACGGCTAATCCAACGTGATAATCAATTTGGGCGGCAGAAGGGGTCGCGCCGGGGTGTGTCAGGGTATCCATTTGCAATTCACCGCGTAGCAAACTAATAAACAAGCCTGCAGCATGATCAATGCCCACTGTTTGCAAATTAAGTTGCCCATCTTTCGCAGCTTCCGCCAAATGATCGGCCAGCACATTCGTCATGGCTTTTGGGCCGGATAAATAAAATGCTCTCGCTAAGGAAGGAAATCTAGGCGCATCCCCCACCGCCACACGAAACAAGGCGATACCGGTCTCTGAAAGAATAATGGTTAAATAAGAAGTACCAATGGCGGTGAGCGTCTGGGCAATATTATCTGGTGTTGGCGCGACATCTTTCACTACCGAGATCATTGCCTGACATTCTCTCTCTATTACCGCCGCAAAAATAGCTTCTTTATTGGCGTAACAACCATACATGGTAGCTTTCGATACCCCTGCTTTTTTTTGAATCATATCCGTGGTGGCAGCACTAAACCCATGAGATAGAAATATCTCGGTCGCCGCATCTAGCACGGTCTGTGCTTTGTCTTTTTTCTCTTTCGTGCAGTTCTCTACCATGCTTTTCTCTATTTTTGGGTATGGCAAACGGCCTATTGCCTTTACCTAGGTTGGTTATTTGGATTTTAACCTAAGTATTTCTAATTTATATGGTTGACTTTATCATCAAATTTTCTTTATAGTACCGATCGGTACAGTAATTAGCAATTGATTTTACACAATTGCAGAAAGCAAAGATGATCTCCATGTGGCACACGGCGCTAAAGCGCCCTATTTCAGTGATAAGTGTGGGATTGGTTAGTTCCTTACTAGCTGCCTGCGCTTCGCAATCGGTAAGCGACATCCTAGAAGCGAATCTTTCCGCTCCTAGTCTTGCGGCCCAACAACGCTATTTAGCAGAACATCCAGAATTAAAAACCACTGCCAAAAAAGCAGCGTGGTGGCACGTCTTTAATGATGAAACCCTTAACCAATTAGTTGATCGTGCAATTCGTCAAAACCTAGATCTCAAGCTAGCTTTTTCCAAAATTGATGAGAGCAGAGCAATTCTTGGCTGGAGGCAATCTGCAAATGAACCACAAGTGGCATTTAATGCAAGTTACGCAAGAGCGGCATTAAGTGAATACAACCCACTGGTAAAACTAGGGGCACCCACTACGCCAACCGATACATGGGCAACTAACTTTAGCGCTAGTTGGGAGTTAGATTTATGGGGCTATAAAGACGCGCTTGAAAAAGCAGCCAATGCACGGCTACTGGCAACAGAATTAGATGCTTACTATGCCCAAACAATTTTAGTTTCTGAATTAACTAAACAATATCAATCGTACCGATGGGTACAAAAACAACTTTCACTACTGAATGAAAAAAGAAAGTTGATTGAAGCGCAATCAAGACTATCGCAAAGCAGAATCCAGAATGGCGTGACAACCAGCCAAGAGCAAGACCAATGGATTGCGGCAAAAGCAGAGCTAACAGCCAGCATTAACAATCTTCAGCATCAAGAAAACCAATACAAAAATGCGCTAACCGCGTTGATTGGAGAGGCTCCGCATTCACTTGACGATCTGCTAATGGCGTCTAGCACCATGTCACAAAGCAGAGAGTTGGCAGTGGGCATTCCTTCAGAATGGGTAAGCAAAAGACCAGATGTTTTACGTGCAGAAGCACAGCTAAGAGCAAGTCTAGCGGATACAGATGCGGCCAATGCAGACTTTTACCCCAGAATTAGTCTCGTAGGAACAGTTGGCGTACAAGCATTCGACCGAACAGATCTAGGCAACTGGAATGCCAGACATTACGCCATTGGGCCGACCTTCCACTTACCAATCTTTGATGGCGGAAGACTAAAAACCAACCTAGCCATTTCTGAAGTTCATCAGAAACAAGCGGCAATCAACTATCAGAAAACGGTGCTTAACGCATGGCATGAAGTAGATGATGCGCTAGATAGTTACCATGTGAGCATTGAAAACCTAAGCACATTAGAAAATAGCCTAGCGGCAAAACAACATGCACTTCAAATGGCAAAACGGAATGTCCAACAAGGTGCGCAGCCCGTTTCTGCCATTTTGAATAGCCAAAATGCGGTACTTGATACCGAGATCTTATTAAATGCAGCCAAGCTGAACCAACAACTCTCAATCAATGCCCTATATCGTGCAATTGGCGGCAGTGTTGCCGGAGAAAACTTGACCACCGCGAAGGTGGCATCATGAATGCCCCTGCGGCAACGCCAACCGCTACTCAGGCACCGCCAGCATTTGGAATTCGATTAGGAAGTGGCTTATTCGGCATTTTATTAGCGGCGATTGTGGCAGGGTTAAACAACCGAGTGCCTAGTTTGTTGCTCGCCGATCTTCAAGGTGCATTTAGCCTATCTAGTGACAAAACGTCGTGGCTCAGCACCATTTATACGGCGGGCGAATTATCGATTATGCCGTTTGCCACGTGGTTTGCGATTACCTTTTCGCTGCGCCGTTTTCATCTGATGATGCTAATTAGCACGATGGTGATTGCGTGTTTTCTCCCATTTACTAGCTCCTACCCATTGTTGTTATTGATGCGAGCGGTTCAGGGCATTACTGCCGGGGCGCTGATTCCGATGTTAATGATGAGCGCGCTACGGTTTCTCCCGCCCAATATCCGGCTTCATGGTTTGGCCTTGTATGCGATGACTGCCACGTTTGCACCAAATGTCGCGCTGTGGGTTGCCTCACTTTGTATGGATAGTGGCAATCATTGGCAATGGATTTATTGGCATATTATCCCGCTGGGTGCGCTTGCTGCGCTACTAGTCTACTGGGGCATTCCCAAAATGCCGTTGGCACTCCCTAGAATCAAACAAGCCAATTGGCTTGGCATGCTATTTGGCATGCCTGGACTATTTTTCCTTGCCATCACGATTGATCAAGGCAACCACCTAGATTGGTGGCGCTCTTCGGTGATCTCGGCCACCGCATTATTAGGCGGCGTATTCCTCGCAATTTTTGTGTTTACCGAATGGTTTCATGAAGCGCCATTTATGCGGTTGCAACTACTTTCCCGCAGAAACCTCGGGCTTGGCTTTATTTTATTCCTTGCACTACTAGTGTTAATGACTACCGCTGTCGGCCTGCCAGCCAATGTGCTGGCTCATTTACATGGATTTAGAGCGGCCCAAACAGATGAAATTGGTTTGGTTGTCGGTTTGCCCCAGCTAATTTTAGGCCCGCTAACCTCCCTACTGTTATATCAAAAATGGGTAGATGCCAGAAAAGTCTTCGCTCTGGGGTTGCTCTTCATGTGTGCTGGCATTTACTGCAACACCTATCTGACTGACGAATGGATGGCGAATGAGTTTCTGCTTTCTGCCTTCTTCCAAGCAATTGGCCAACCGTTAGCCATTATTCCTTTGCTATTTCTGGCAACTAGCGTCGTGCAGCCAATGGAAGGCCCTTCGGTGTCTGGCATTGTGAACATGCTTAGAGGCATTGGCACCTTAGTGGGTGGTGCATTTATTGGCCATTGGTCGAGTAATGGCGCCATTCAGTACGCAGATACATTGCAAGGTGCGAGTGAACAAGCCCAATCTGGCATCAACCCTGTTGCTTCGTTAGTGGGTGTCATTGCAGAGCAAGCTAGCCTATTAACCACGATTGATATTTACCGATTTTTTGCCTTAATGGCGGTGGTAATGGTGCCATTTGTACTGATGTTGCAATACATCCCACCACCAGTAGTTAACGCAGTTCCACCACATAAACCGAATTAAGACATTTCACCCAATTAGTTGAACACGCACATACCGCATTGAAAAGAGAAGTTAGATGACAAATCAACCCCGAGTACGTTGGATAATTGGCACGATTGCCGTCGTTGCTATTGGTGGCGCATGGTGGATATTCAATCACCCAGAGTCTGCCAGCAACCTACAAAAAACCGACGATGCGTTTATTAATGCAGATATCACCAGTATTTCCCCACAGGTATCTGGCGTTATCCAGCAGGTGTTAATTGAAGACAACCAATTGGTTAGCGCTGGTAAACCATTACTTCAAATTGATGATCGCCCATTCAAAATTGCACTACAAACCGCCAATGCACAAGTAATGTCGATTACCGCGCAATTGCACGGACTAAAAGAGCAACTGAATCGGCAAGCTGCCACCATTAACCAAGCCAAAGCAGCGGTAGTTGCAGATGAGGCCAATATTAAACTGGCACTTGCAGATAAAAACCGCTTTACCAATTTAGCGGCCGATGGTGCAGGCTCGTTACAAGCCAAGCAGCAAGCAGAAACTAGCTTTACTATTCAGAATGCCAACCTAAGTAGAGATCAAGCAGGGCTAGCCGCCACGCAAGCGCAACTAGCCATGATTAAAAGTGATATTGAAAAGGCAACTGCTGATCTAGCAGCGGCGAATGCGAAAAAAGATGCGGCTCTGCTGGATTTGTCTTACACGCACCTACAAGCACCAGTAAGTGGTGTGGTCGCTCAAAAAGCAGCGCGGGTTGGAAGCTTTGTGCAAGCAGGTAAGCCACTACTAACGCTTGTCCCGCTAGATGCACTCTATGTGGAAGCCAACTTTAGAGAAACCCAGTTAGCCAATATTCATGTTGGTCAAAAAGTCAGCCTCACCGTTGATGCCCTACCCGGTGAGACACTGTCTGGTAGCGTAGAGAGTATTTCGCCAGCAAGTGGCGTGAGCCTCTCCTCCCTACCCGCGCACAACGCCACCGGTAATTTCACCAAAATTGTTCAGCGTCTGCCTATACGGATTCGTCTAGATAAAAACCAATCTGCACTCGCCAAATTGCGCGTGGGCATGTCGGTTGAACCAACCATCGATGTTTCTGCTACGCGTTAGGATTAATCATGAATCAATATCTCTTCCCAGTTAGTTATAGCATCGAACAGCTCTCATTAGGCGCAGCACAAGCAATTGCGGCAGTCGCACTCGATACCGCACTACAAAATGGATGGCGAATTAGTGTGGCAGTGGTAGATGCTTCTGGCCAACTAATTGCCTTTGCCAAACAAGACGGCGCGATTGGCATTACACCCGACGTTGCGATTGGCAAAGCCAAAACCGCTGCGTTACTAAAATCACCATCAAAGCACTTTGAAGACTTTATCAACCAAGGACAACCCAGCTTTCTATCTACGCCAGGGGTAACCGCGCTAGAAGGAGGGGTACCTATTGAATGGAATGATCAGATTATCGGTGCAGTTGGCGTTAGTGGCGCACATGGCGTGAATGACAGCACCGTTGCCACAATTGCTGCAAATAGTATTTATCAGCTAAACCAACGCGAAATGGAATAGGAGAAACACCATGTCTACCTTTCGAAATCAAACCGTTCTCATTATTGGCGGTAGTTCTGGCATTGGCTTTCATGTAGCAGAAAAAGTAGCGCAACAAGGTGGCAATCTAATTTTAGTTGGACGCAATGCGGATCGTTTAGCGACGGCAAAAGAATCATTGAGTAAGTACATGGGCGAAGTAGACACCTTTATTGCCGATGCTCACGATGAAACCGCAATTACCCAATTATTCGACCAAGTACCCGCTTTTAACCACCTCGTTTCCATGGTAGGTGATGTCATGGGCGGAGGATTTATGACTGCAGAACTATCGGTGATTCGCCATGTGATCGAATCCAAATTCTTTGCTAACGTCAGAATCGCCCAATTGGCAGGTAAGAAGATTCAAGCAAGTGGCAGCATGGTGTTTACATCTGGCACAGGTGGTCGAGCACACCATGCCTGCGCAAGCTATGTAGGCAATATGGGCATTAATGCGCTGGTTGAAGGGCTAGCGGTTGAACTCGCCCCTGCTATCCGTGTAAATGCAGTGTCACCAACGTGGACGGTTACCCCTTTCTGGCGAAACATGCCCGAAGAGCAAAAAGCAGCGACCCAAGCCCATTTCTCTCATCTCATCCCGCTAGGTAGAACCGCCACGATGGATGAACTAGCTGATGGATATATTTTCATGATGCAAAACCAGTTTGTGACAGGTCAACACCTTGCGATCGATGGCGGCATTATGCTTGGTAAGAATGCGATGTAAAGAAAGGAATAACCGTGCAAGGTTATCAACTTAATTTTTATACCCAACAAGATAGAACGCACGCGAATCAGCCCTTAGCGCAATGGATAGTTGAAACAGCTAAAGGATTAGGTCTTCGTGGAGCAACCTTAGTAGGTGGAATAGAAGGTATGGGGCATGATGGCAAAATCCATGCGATCAACCTATTTGATGTCTCCGACCAACCGATTATCGTGACGCTCATTGTGACAGATGAAGAATGTGATCGATTATTTCAGCGGCTAACTGAAGAAAAGGTAAACGTGTTCTACACTAAGTTTGAAGTCACGTTTGGTACGCTATGCGCAAAGGAATAAACCATGAAAAAGCACTTATACGAAATCACCGTGAAGCACCTAACAGATAACCATGGCAACCCTTCAACTTACACAGAACCCGTGAAGTTTGAAGTACAAAACCACGATGATATTTTCAAGGTGATTGCAAAAAGCCAAGAAAAATCTGCGTTACCAGAAGAGTCGATCATTCCGTTTGCTGTGGGGTTAAAACTGTTTGGTGAGGTGATGTTAGAAAATAAAGATAATCCTTTATTCGCAGAGTTTGCCCCTCACTTTGGGGACTTCATGAAAAAACTCAAAGGTAAGTCATAATAAAAAGGGAAACTTTCGTTTCCCTTTTACCTGCCACCTTACCACCTTCAAATTGCCATCGCCCCTTGTACCGCCATAACAAGTGCTAACACCAACATCAGCAAACTAGAAAAGTACGGCATTTTTCTCGCAATATCGCCCAAATTGCCATAGCGTTTGGTAATGCGATTCGCCCCCCATGCGGCAATCACCCCCACACTAATCATTGCAATCGCCAGCCCTAAGCTAAAAGAAGCCACCATAATCGTACCGAGGGTAAATTGCTTCAGATGCAAACACACCATCAAAACGGTAACGGAAGCTGGGCATGGTATTAACCCGCCCGTTAAGCCAAACATGGCAATTTGTGCAGTGGTGACGTCTTTGCCATGAAATCGTTGGTGAATCTCTTCTGCATGTGCACGTTCATGAGCGTCTTGGTAGCCATCTACTGCAGGTAGCTCATCTTTACTGCCGGTTGCCAGATTCGGTTTATTGGTACTAGGACGCATGCCAGCTTTAGCAGTCACCGCCCCCATGCGGTATTGCTTTGCCGGTTTTTCGGTAGGAAGGTCCGCTACTTTTCCCATTAAAAAGGGATATTCATGGGCGTGCCCCTGATGCCCAATTTTTAACCGACCTCTAAACGCAATTGGCAATACAACATCAACCAAGCCAATTAATTCATTATTTGCTGGCTGAAAAGTGATTGGCGACTGTGCACTATTGATGAAGAGAAGCGACATTTCCGCCGTTTCATCTTTAGAGATATTGGCTGGCTTTAAAGATGCAGTCAGTTTTTTAAGGATTAACTTAGTCTGCGCTCCACTCGGTTGTACACAGAGTTCAAAAAGGTCGTGCCCCGTACCGATAATCACCCCACCATTCGGCCCTGCCTTACCAAAGGCTTTCGCCATCAGATTATCTTTTCTGGTGCGCCAGAACATCCAAACCCCGACGATCGCAACAATGACGCCCGATAGTAGCATTAAATACGGTTCTGCTTGCTCCGCAATCATGCTATTTCCTAGCTTCAATGCAGCAAACGCCAACACCCAAACAATAAAAGAATGCGACAGTGCTGCACAAAGTCCCAGCAATACGGCCTGAAGAATTGTCCCTTTTACAGCCACAATAAAGGAAGCCATCATGGTTTTGGAGTGCCCAGGCTCTAGTCCGTGCAAGGCACCCAATAAAATAGCGGTGGGGATAAATAACCAAAGGTTAGTACTACCTTGTTGGATCAGCTCTGCGATTGGCGGCATAGTTTCTACTTTTTTCGTAAAAGATATTTCGTAAATTGACATTCAGTATATACTACCCCCCAGTATATTAATACTAGCGTTCGATTCTATTTAAACAATGTACAATCTCGATATCACACAAGAGAACACCTAAATGGCACACATTGCGGCAGATCAGAAGAAAATTTTAACGAGAGTGCGACGGATCAAAGGTCAGGTCAATGCCTTAGAGCTAGCAGTGGAAGAACACGCAGATTGCTATGCGGTGCTACAACAAATCGCAGCGATTCGCGGCGCAGTAAATGGATTGATGAATGAAATGCTAGAAGGTCACATTAAAGAACATCTGGCTAAAGATGGCATTTCTGCAGCAGAGAAAGAGAAAGCATTAGCAGAGGTGTTAACAGCGATTAAATCTTTTATGAAATAAGTGCGCTAAGTGAATTTGTTAGCAAAAAATGCGTTGGGAACGGCGAGAATTTTGAACGGCTAAGCCAAACGCAGAAAATGCCTTAAATTCAACTTCACCGCTTTGCTGAACTTTATCGGATTCCCACGTTTTTACTTGTCGTACCAAAAACACAAAATAACCATTTACACACAAATCTGCTTTCGCAGCATTGGTACGAATCGCCTCTGGCAAATGCGGATCACGAATATCACACTCGTGAATGCGTGACATTTCTCCGAAAAAGTCTTTCTCTTCTACCGACATCAGATCAAGCACCGCATCTGTTCGAAACGCGATCAGAAAGTTAGGCTGGTTTTTACTTTCATACAATGTGACACGCATGGCTTAACAACTTCCCATCTCATTCAACAAATACATCCAATGACCACAACGCTTTAATAGTTGTTGAAGTATTAGTTTAATGACCAAATAAGACATGCGCCTTTCAGTTAGATGGAATTTTATTTACAGATTGATGACAAGCAACTAATCAAAATGCCAGCAGCGTTAAGCTGCAGCATGGCTCACAAAAGCCTGTTCACCCTCTCTAAAATAAGAAAGCTCTGAAATTAATAATTCAGAAGAGTCAGACAATTTCACCATCGCTTCAGGCAACGTCTGTACGTGCTCACTAATGTCGGCAGATAATTTTGCCACATCGTTTCCATGTAACACGATTTCCTCTCCAGACTCATGCTGTAACTGAGAAATCTCGGCAATGCCCGTAATCATCTGGCAAACGGATTGCAACTCTGTATTCACCGCCTGAATTTCAGACATTAGATCTTGTTGAAGCTTGAGAGAAACCGCGCCAGATTCATCTGCTTTATTCATGCAATGCAAAATCCGTTGCCCAACATCGGATAACCTATTTAGCGACACAAAAATATGGCGGGTAGACTCTGCCGTACTAGCAGATAATTTCCGCACTTCATCCGCCACCACCGCAAATCCTCTGCCATGCTCGCCAGCCCTCGCCGCCTCAATCGCCGCATTTAGTGCTAGTAAGTTCGTTTGATCTGCAATTTCTTTAATGAGATGGCTAATTTTGGCAATTTCATCTAGTGCTTGGGTAAGCTCATTAGAAGAAGATACTGCCTGCTGAATATTGACAGTTAATTCTTTAATTTCTAGCGCAGTTTGATTGGCTTTGTTTTCAATCACACCGGAACGCACCGTACTTTTGTTGGCTTCTAACAAGGTCTGATCGACATTACTGGTGATCGCTTCATTCTTGGCAAAAATATCAGATGCGACCAATCGGCTAGCTTCAGCTCTTTCAGTTTGTTGCTGAGTTAAACCAGCAACCACGCCGGTTAACGCATTAATTTGCTTCGCATCTTCTATGCCTTTATAGGCAAACCCTCGAATCGCTACTAATAAATCGTGAAACTTCACCACAATGTGATTAATACTTTCTGAGAGGTGTGCAAACTCATCTTTGCCAATCACCGGTAACCTAGCCGCCAAATTGCCACTCGCAAGTTGATCAACCGCTTGAGTGATGTTCGCCATTTGGTGGCGAATTCTTTGTGCGGTCCAAATTTGTAGAAATAAGATCACGACCCCCATAAACACTAACGGCGTGATTGACCACACTAACAAGCCTTCCATACGTCCCTGCATACGTGTAGCGGTTTCTTTCAGTGCTTTTTGTCTAGATGAAATCTCTTTATCGATAAGGTCCACCGCAGGGAGCAAATCAATACGGTATGCCTCTTCCGGTACAGACAGTGCATCTTGTGGTGCAGTTAGTGCAATTTTGATCGCAGAGACTAAGTTCTTGTGATAACTCTGCCAGTGTTCAGCAATGTTTATTTTGAACGTCGCTGCGGATTTTTCCGCCATATGATCTGCTAACCAAGGCAAATTTTGGGTAACTTCGGTATTCACCGTTTTCAGGAGCGTACTTGCTTCCGGCAAGATAGGGTCGATCCTAGCCAAAGACAACAAGGACCCTTTTAATTGATATAGCCTGCTCGTAATTTCATCTTCAGTCTGATAACTCGCAAACCGCTTATTCAGTATGGTTAATTGCAACGCACTAAATACAGCAACAGCCACCACGCATAGCAGTGTGACGCCAACCATTACCCACAATTTTTTTGAGATAGTCATTTTATGTCCCCTAACATCTCGCGACATACTATGAATATTTAATGACAAATCCGTGACAATTTAGAAAAGCAAAGAAATAAATTTATTCATGATTCAACTTTTAACTATTCAACTCACCAGCAATATAAAAACGTCATTTAATTGTCATCAAGTTGTAACTCACGCATGAGGTAATACCGTATACACAGTTTTATACACAACAATTTTTTCCTGCGTAGCGATTTCATTTAAGGATATTCCATGCCTTCTGATCATCAACTATTTGCTGCAATTGATCTGGGTTCGAATGCGTTTAGAATGACCATTGGCAAACACCCGGCCAATACGACAGAAAAAATTGTGACACTAGAAACCTTACGAGAACCGGTGAGATTGGCTGAAGGCCTACAAAACAATCATTTAAATGAAAAAGCACTTTCACGCGCTTGGGAAGCGTTAGAAAGATTTGGTAAACGTATTAATGGATTTCAGCAGCATCGGGTAAAAGCGGTTGCCACCAATACTGTGCGCATTGCTGAAAACGCAGCCCATTTTTTAAAGTCTGCAGAAGATAAATTAGGCTTTAAAATCAAGGTAATATCTGGTCAGGAAGAAGCTAGATTGGTCTATTCGGGTGTTTGTCACGCCATGCCTGAATTACCAGAAAAAAAATTAGTCGTTGATATTGGTGGCGGTTCAACAGAAATCATCACAGGCAAGGGTGATATGCCCTTCTTGATCGATAGTTTTCCAATGGGTAGTGGCTCTTTTAGCCCTCTATTCTTCCCCCAAGGCAAGATCTCTTCATCTGCACTTCAAGAGGCAGAATGGCAAGCATCGCTCATCTTAGCGCCGATGGTAGAACATTATCGATCTCATGATTGGGAGATTGCGATCGGTTCCTCGGGCACGTCTAGGGCTTTAGCAAAGGTATTAAAAGCATTAGAGTTAAACCCGAAAGGTAAAACAGGGATTACGCACGAAGGCTTACTTCGACTATCTCTTTATTTACTAAATACAGGCAAGATTGATCGCCAAATTCAACAAATGCTTCCACTAGGAAGATCTGACATCTTACCTGCAGGCTTAGCGATTATGCTGGCTGTGTTTAAGACACTCGGCATTGAGGAGATGATCCCCTCTCCTCCTGGATTAAGAATGGGTTTAATTCATCATTTAATACATGATAAGCCGGTTCACGAATTACCAAGACGCCACTAAATAGTCATTTAAACTCAAGTAGTTAGTAATAAAACTGTCATAAAAATCAGATTGTTTTACTCCCCTCAAAAATATACTATATATACTGTTTATATCAATTCATGATTGAGGCTTGCTTATGTCTACCCCCAACAATAACGCCAAAAAACCACCTGTTCGCTCAGCAAAACCGGCGACGAATACTGCCGCAAAACCAGCAGCGGAAAAACCTGCAGCAGTAGAAAACAAACCATCGGCAACGCCTGCAAGCAAACCTGTTGTCGCTAAGAAAGTAACCGCTGCACCAGCAGCAAAACCAAGCCCAGCCCCTAAAGTAGAATTAGCCGTTAAAGCAGCGCCAACTAAAGCCGTGGCACCAGTTGAAACCGAAGTGGAAACAGTGGCTGTTGTAGAAGCGGTAGAAAAGAAGAAAAAGAAAACCAAGGTAGTGCGTGATAGTTTCACGATGCCTAAGGATGACTATGATCTGATTGATGTACTGAAAGAAAAAGCACTCGGCTTGAATGTATCTATCAAGAAAAGTGAATTACTACGTGCGGGCTTGATTGCACTAAACAAGCTAAATGGTGATCAGCTAAAAGCGGCTTTAGCAGCAGTTGAAATAGTAAAAACTGGTCGTCCAGGCAAGTAACTCTTTATAAAATGAGCTGAGTACACCAATGTGGATTCAGCTCATTTCTCCCGCCAGATCTTACAAAAAGCAATATCCGTTAGAAATAAGCGCAGGAATGGCGACCCCTACATTTACACCCATTGAATATAGTTGAGACTCCTTCACAGAGTAAGGGTATTTCAACTGCGGTCGAATTGTTGCTAAACGATCGGTTGGCAAATCTGAAAATACAAAATCATCGCGGACCAGTAAAATTTTTGATCCGTGCATGTCTTCGTATATTTTTACGCGCATATTACCTCTTGATGTCACTTACTTTAAAATTCAATGACAAAATAATATGCTTATCTTTGCAAATTGCAATAGAAAATAGATAAAAACAAAAAAATTTCTGTATTTTTAATACATGAAAAAGGATTTATCTGGCGAACTAATCAGCAAATTGATTATTTGGAAAGAAAAGAAGCACGGTCTGCCTAGGAGAGAGAGTCAGCAGACCGTGTTCAAAAAACCTAATCAAGCTTAAATTTATCTACCTGACTAACTAGCTCGGATGAAGAATGAGATAGCTGTTTAGCCAAATTGGCCGCAGATTGCACGACGTCAGACGTTTCCTCTGAAAGTGCAGCAATTCGACTAATGTTTTCTGCCACATCATTACTTGCTGCTGTTTGCTCTTGCATTGCAGAGGCAGAATCTTGGCTGTTAATAGACACATTTTTTGCCATGTCATGAATACCATCTAGGTCTTCTAGCGTTTGGCTAATTAATCCTAAAGATAAACTCATACTTTCTTTGGCATTTTGCATGTCTGCAGAGGCGGCCGCGGTTTCCGAATTAATTTCTTCAATTAAGGTAGTAATACCTACGGTTTCTCTACCTGTACGCTCGGCCAACTTACGCACTTCGTCTGCCACCACCGCAAAACCTCTACCTTGCTCTCCCGCACGCGCCGCTTCAATCGCGGCATTTAATGCTAACAAATTTGTCTGGTCGGCAATGGTGCGAATCGCGGTAATAATGTGGCGAATATTGGCTGATTTCTCTTCTAATGTGGAAATCACATTACCTGCATGTCCAACCGCTTCGGCGGTAGACTCTACAGCTTTGGCGGTAGAGTGAATTCGCTCCCAACCATGTTGAACCCGCTGCTGCATATCTAGAGATGCTTTCATATTCTCTTGAATATTGTCACTCGCCATCGAAATACCCGCAGACATTTCCTCTACCGCTGCAGCCATCGAGGCGGATGCATTGCTTTGAATATCACTATTCTTGGCAGAACGATCTGCCACATTCAGTAATGTACTTGATGCACCTTCTAGCTGGTGTGCATGTGTTTTCACTGTGTTCAGTGATTGGCTGATAGAGTGAATCAATTTACTTAATGCATTCCAGATGCTGGTTATTTCATTCTTACCATTTACATCGGCTTTTAGCGTTAAGTCTAGCTTTTGACTCATCTCTAAAATAGTGTTTTCTAGCTTTACAATCGGTTGATGAATACTGCGATATATAAGGATGGCGAATACGCCAACAAGGGCAATCAGCCCGCCTGCGCCCACAAGTACTTGGATAAGTTGATTTTTCGCTGTATTTAAAGCGGCCGATACATCTGTTTTTAGCGCTTGCAATAGAAATTGATTAATAGCCAATAATTTGCCAATACGAGCAGAAGTAGTAGAAAACCACTCTGCAGGTTTAATGGCTGCAGGGCTACCAAGTTCTGCGCCATAAACTTGTTTTCTTATTGCATCGACATTAGCAAACTCAGGTGATTGCAATAGTGATGCAGTGCTAGCAACCACTGCATCACTAGATAGTTGCTTAAATTGTGCAAGACATGCATTTTGTTGCGCTTCTAATGATTTTGCTTGGGCAAAAGATGCTTGGTCAAAGGCGCCTTTACTCAACACACCATTCACGAAACCACGCTCACGCCCGGCAAACTCTTTCACACACAGTAGGTTACTCAAGCTAACGCTGTAGCTAGCAAGCTTACTTTCTTTACTAATCTGTCCTAATCCTGAAATTAACTGAATTAATCCTTCAATTTGTTGGCTATAGGCTTTAAACACGTCTGACGCGGCAGCAGAACGGCTATTAATTTGGCTGCGCATGCTAATAAGAGAAGAAATAGAGGAGGTGAGTTTTTTAACATCTTCACTCACTGCAGGATCGGTTAATTGATCACCCAGTTGTTTGAATGAATCAAAGGCTGCGTCTGTTTTACCACGCGCCCCTTGAAGTGGCGCAGGTAAATCGCCTTGCCCATTCAGAAAACCATTGGTTAATCCACGTTCAGTTTGCAAAGTATCAATCAGCGTGGAGGAATTTTCCGACACGTTAACCAGAGACATGGCAGAGTTTAACTGCTGATAAGACTGATAACGATCAAAGGCAAAAAGCGTAGCAAAGATAATAATCAACACAATAAATGGCATTACTAAGAGCAATAGCTTTGCCTTGATATTGATTGCATCTAATTTAATCATTCTATTTCACCCTTGAAATTAACTTGTCATTTCTACAAGATAAACGCATAAGCCCATTATCATAGCTTTAACAAATTGGCATGTTCCAAGGATAAGTATAGAAGGAGAATTTGCACACGCAAGTGGAATTTGCGTGTGCTAATCATTAGTTTGAAAAATATCAGATAGCGACTTTAAATTTCGCCGTTAAATTATCGAGTTTGTCTACAGCAACTGCCGCTTCTTCTAAACTTTGTTCCGAATCATCTAAAGCAACACGCATCGCTTCCGCTGTGCCAGTAATACTTTGAATAGAAGTGGAGTGAGAAATACAAGACTCTGCAATATGCTGAATCGTATCGAGCATATTGCTCACCATTTTTTCGGTATCGGTTCTATCCGCAGCACTTTCGACGGCTAATTTTAGGCCAACTTCAAGTTCCGACATACTAGATTGCATAGAAGTCACCGCCACCGCTGCTTGGTCTTGCACGCCAGTAATCATTCCACTAATTTGCAAAGTAGCTTGTCTAGTACGCTCTGCTAATTTACGCACTTCATCTGCTACGACAGCAAACCCTCTGCCGGTTTCCCCTGCCCTAGCGGCTTCAATAGCTGCATTTAAAGCCAATAAATTTGTTTGATCAGCAATTTCTTTAATCACTAAAACAATATGATCAATTTCTGCGGTACGTTGCTGTAAATCGCCAATTGTTTGTGCTGAGCCGCTAATTCGAAGACGAATATCGCTCGACATTTTATCTAGTGATCTAAACTGCCCTTGCGCGGTTGCAAATGCATTCGCAATTTCAATTTTCATTGAATCTGCTTGTGTGGTAGCAACAGATATTTCCTGTAATTGATCTTCTAAGGAACGCAAAATATTTTGCATGGCTGAAAATACTTCTTCTGCGCGCTCACCGGTCATCTTTCCTGCATCCATTTGGGCTTTATTGGCATGGCTAACTTCTTTATTAATATGCATGATGCTGCCTATCATGGTTTCCATATTATCAAGAAGACTATTTACCCATTGGGAAGTCGCAGTAATTTCATCTCGGTACTGACCGGGTTTTTCTAATCGTTTTGAAAGATCACCCCCTCCTTCCGCTACTGCTTGTACCACTTTGGCCGTTTCAGATAAGCGTTTGGATAGTTTTTTCAGGTAGGTTTGGTGTAGCATGAAGGTTGAAAACAACATCGCAATGCCACAACTCACCAAGGCGCCAGTCTCTCCAAAATGAAAAGTCAGCGTCGCAATCATCGCGGCTAGAAAAGAGACCACGGAGAATGCCAGTAATTTTCTGGTGCCACGGTAACTCAGCGGTCTAAGGCGATAAACCTCTTCAAGATCCGCCTCACACATTAATCCCCATTTATCGACTGCGCCTGGTAGCTTAAACGTAACACCTTTTCCAATCACAGGGATGTGACGATAATCTGAATAACCCGGATAAGTAACAAACAGGTTTTGACCATTGGCAATAGTTTCTCTGACGCCGGGGTGAAGTTGCTTCGTGGCAGGGTCATTAAATACTAGTTCAAACTCGGTATGCCGATTTACCTTTACCGTGCCGTAGGCGGTTTTAACGCCATCCTTCAGATTATCCCCTAAGCTAAATGAGTTATCTTCAAAGCGGGAGCGTGACAAGGCAGTCCCAGGCTTTATTGCAGGCTCAACGATTGATTCCGCCATAAACAGATAGTTATCGCCAGATTCATGAAAGACATGCCCACCTTCTCGTTGAATCAGATCGCCCAACACATCATTTGGTACTCTCGCACAAAGGATGAATTGAAGTTCATTGCCAATAGAAACTGGGAGCATAAACAACAAGGTCACGGCATCATGAAACTCAGAAGTGGTTTTTCCGATCAACTCGGTCATCGGGTCTAGATAAGGGCCAAATAGAAAAGGACCTTTCTTCACATAAGGTAACGTCTTTTGCGGTATATCCCGCATACCAACATGCTTTGCATAACTACTGGCCTTTACTTCGCCCTCTGCAGATAGCAAAAAGAGTTCTGAAGCGTCCTTACAAATACGCAAACGGTGAGCTAACCAATCTGACGTTGGTACACCAGTTAGCGCAATCGATTGCGCCATACCTTGCAAATGTGACCATTGTTGATTAGCCCACTCGGTAAGGATTCTTACCCTAGTTTGTGCAATTCCTTCAAATGCACTTTCTAACCATTCATACCGATAGCGATTTTGATACGTGGCCCAACGCATCGCCAACTTACCGGTTTTACCGAACCATGGTAACCATGATTTCTCTCTGGCATTTAGCCGCATTGTTTGACTTTGTAGCATGACATTTCCCCAGTCACTGATTGCTGTTTTACGCGAGGGATCCATCTTTGACAGTCCCTCATCTATTTCTATATTTTTGTAAACAATACTCAGCAACATCCATGCCAAATGCCCAAAAAAAGAGCACAAACCCTAAGTATTTATACTTAGATATAAATAAGGACATGTTTAGGGATTGTTTAATTAATATTTCTTATAGTTAAATGGAATAATGTCATTAACATGCACCACAACTAAGCAAAGCGCACCACATTAGGTCGTATTTGTATAAATAATGGTCGCCTATGTTTTATTTTGTATCCAATATACTGAAAAGAAAACACAATGAGCCACTCAAAAATCAAACATTTTGTTTCGATAGCTGCGCTGATCTTTTCTGTGTACTTATTGAGCATCCCCAACACTGCACTAGCAGGTCATATATTGATTGAGAGCGGAACGCCCCCGGCAGCACTTTTGGCGGCCTCTCTGCCAAACTTAGCAATAGCGCAGAAAGTAAAGCTACGTATTGGCAAGCATTCACTCACTAGCCAATTTACTTATCAACAGCCTCCAGAGATAAAAGGTGTCGATCTCAATTTTGATGAGTGGACAGATATTTGGATAACAGGATGTACCGATGGGCAATGCCGAAATCGGGTTTCGGATGTTTGGCTTTACTCACCCAAGTCTAAAACCTTTGTGTACCACACCCAATTATCTTCAATGAGTAATTTATCGGTTTCAGCAACTCAGCAACTTCTGCAAAGCGGGATTGATAATGCAGGCTGTGCAGGGATGAATTTCTATTACGATGTCTATCAGTGGGAACGAGGTGCTCTCTTAGCCATTCATCACCGAGAACAATCTTGCGAAGAAACAGGGTTACTCTACAGGGAATACAGCATCCGGCACGGTATGAAAGGTTTGATCTACACAGAACATGGTGGGGAAGACGAAGAAACGCAACAGAAAAGACGCTTTGGAGAGTTTAAGCCTAGCTTACAACAACGGTAAATGAGCTAATCATCAAGTTAGACAAAATAAATAGGTAGCTTCACAAGCAATAGAAACTACCTAACGCGCAATGATCAAGCATCTTCACCTAATCGGCGTTTAGCTCGTTTTAGCCGTTCTTTTTCGTCCCGAAAGTGTGCCATGGTTTTGGCAACAAAATCGATATGCGCTTCTGCTGCGGTTCTCGCTTTTACTGGGTCTCTTTCTTTGATGCCTTGCCATACATCTTCATGTTGACCTAATAAGGTAGCGGCAACTGAACCGCTAGCGAATAGATTAGCGATGTTATCTTCAATATTTCGATGCAGCATGTGTAATAAGCTACTAACTAAGTGAGCAAACAACACATTGTGGGAGGCCTCCGCTACCGCTTGGTGAAATGCCACATCGGCTGCAGATTGGGCTGAAAGGTCTTCCCCATCATACGCAGCACGCAGTTGTTTGATTAAATCTTCTAGGTGTTTACGGTCGGCATCTGTTGCACGTTCTGCCGCCATGCCTGCTACCACCCCTTCCATTGCCCGCCGAAACTCTAAAACATCGTCGTGTAAGCCTTCGTTTTCACGGATGAGCTTTTCCCATGGATCTGAAAAAGCCGTCTCAAGCTGATCAGATACATAGTTACCCCCGCCTTGCCGGCTAATGATTAGTCCTTTGGCAGATAGTTTTTGAATCGCCTCCCGAAGCGAAGGGCGAGAAACGCCTAGTTGTTCAGCTAATACCCGCTCAGCAGGCAAGCGTGCGCCAGGCTTTAACACCCCTTCAATAATTTGCTGCTCTAGCTGTTCCATGATGGCATCTGCCAGCCTTGGCACATTAATTTTTTGGTAAGACATGCGGGACTAGGTCTCTCTTCTGATTCACTTTTAATTGGGATGTATTTTACCGAATGCGCAGCAGCAAGGCATCTTTCAGGCATACGTCATTAATATTGGTATGACCAATTATAGTACAAACCTACCACATTTCAATATTGTTACCGAAACCATTGATTGACTTGAATAAATTTTCATAATAAAGTGACAACAAACAAAATTAATTGGTAATACCAATTTACAAAGGAAAAGAGATGGCCCACAACACCAACACCTCTAACCAAGAGAGCGAGCGCCCAATTCCAAGGGATGTGTACTTTTTTGGTACCTGTTTGATCGATATCTTTGTTCCAAACGCAGGTATGGATGCAATTACCTTGTTAGAAAAGCTTGGTATCAACGTTCATTTTCCAATGGCTCAAAGCTGTTGTGGCCAACCTGCTTACACAAGCGGACACCCTGCAGAAGCACGTGAAGTTGCCCGTGCTCAGTTATCTCTATTCCCTGAAGATTGGCCGGTAGTTGTGCCTTCTGGCTCTTGTGGCGGCATGATGAAACACCATTGGCCGACCCTATTTGCTGGTGATAAAGACGAAGCCATTGCCAATGAAATTGCTGGCCGTATTGTTGAATTCAGTGACTTTTTGCTAAATGTATTGGATTGGCAGCCAAAAGATTTGGGCGAACCAACCAAAATTGCCGTCCACACATCCTGTAGTGCCAGACGTGAAATGGATGTCCACATCAATAGCTGGGCATTAGTCGACCGTCTAGCAAATGTAGAACGCCTTGTACATGATCATGAATCCGAGTGCTGTGGGTTTGGCGGTACTTTCTCGGTAAAACACCCAGATATTTCTGGTGCGATGGTGACAGACAAAGCGCGTTCGCTAAAAACAACTGGCGCAGATGAGTTCATTACCGCTGATTGCGGCTGCTTAATGAATATCAATGGAAAATTGGCAAAAGATGGCGATGCGACTTTTAATGGTCGCCATTTAGCGAGCTTCCTCCTTGAACGTACAGGAGGCAAAGCATGAACGCGAGAGCCAATATTTTTGCCAGATTGAAAGCTGCGCCAACGACACCGGTTGTAGAACCAGATACCGCAGCTTATTTCGAAAAGTTTGCTACCAAGGCAGATCGCATTACCTTATTGCGCCATTGGGCAAGCATGATGCGCTCCGTGAAAACAGAAATTATCTGGACGACACAAGCCCACTGGACTGACGCGCTAAAAACGCAGATTAGCCAGCGCCAAATCCAAAACTTTCTTGTACCAAATTCTTCTCTTGGCGACATGGCCAGTGCAGCTCTATCAACCCAAGCAACCCAAGCAACCGATGTTTGGCGCTTTGATAAGCCAATCGAGGAATGGAAAGAAGCGCTGTTTAATAAAATTGATGCGAGTATCACCGATTGCCTTTGCGGCATCGCCAAAACGGGCACCTTGGTTTTATGGCCAAATGCAGCAGCACCTAGAAGCATGAGTCTAGTGCCGCCAACGCATTTTATTCTGTTTGATACCAGCACTCTTTACCCAGACTTTTTTAGTGCCATGAGTGGCCTAAATTGGGAAAAAGGCATGCCTACCAATGCAGTTTTGGTATCCGGCCCATCTAAAACAGCTGATATTCAGCTAACCCTAGCTTATGGTGCGCACGGTCCGAAAGATGTCATCGTCTTTGCTTGCTTGCCGGATGATATCTCTCCAGCTGACTTGGAGGATGCACAATGAGCCAACATCCAGTCACTATTTATCCATCTCGTGAATTTAAACAAAACGCGCGTGAAGCATTAAAAGACGGCGAATTGCGGACGAGTCTTCGTACCGCAATGGACTTCTTAATGAATAAGCGCCGTTCTGCTTTTCCAGATGAAGATGAACTTCAGCAATTACGAAAACTAGGCGAAACCATTCGCCAACGTTGTTTAGCGAAGCTACCTAGCCTGCTAGAACAACTAGAAGCGCAATTAACTGCTAATGGTGTAAAGGTTCACTGGGCAGAAACCACCACAGAAGCGAATCAGATTATTGAAGAGCTGATTGCCAGCCGCCAAGGAAAATTGGTGGTAAAAGGCAAATCGATGGTCAGTGAAGAAACCGAGCTGAATCACCATTTAGAAGCCAAAGGGATTACCGCGGTTGAAAGTGATATGGGCGAATATATCGTCCAGATGGCGGGTGAAAAACCAACGCATATTATTATGCCGGCCATTCACAAGACCAAAGCGCAAATCGCGAAACTATTTAGCGAAAATATTCCACAAACACCTTACACAGAAGATGTAGATGAACTGATTCAGATTGGTCGCAATGCGCTGCGCCATCTGTACATGACTGCAGATGTGGGTGTATCCGGTGTGAACTTTGCGGTAGCTGAAACCGGTACCCTTTGTTTGGTGGAAAACGAGGGTAATGGCCGTATGTGTACGACAATTCCGGATATGCACATCGCGATTACCGGTATCGAAAAAGTCGTCGAAAAACTGTCGGATGTCGTGCCGCTATATAGCCTACTCACCCGTTCGGCTATTGGCCAACCCATTACCACCTACTTCAACATGATCTCTTCTCCTCGTAAACCGGGAGAATTAGATGGTCCGCGCGAAGTGCATTTGGTCTTGCTAGACAATGGTCGTAGCCAGGCTTACGCAGATACCCAACTACGCAAAACCTTGCAGTGTATTCGTTGTGGCGCCTGTATGAACCATTGCCCAGTGTATACCCGCATTGGTGGGCATGCTTACGGCACGACTTACCCAGGTCCGATTGGGGAAATCATTTCTCCTCACTTATTGGGGCTTGAAAACACGGCCGACTTACCTACCGCTTCTAGCCTATGCGGCGCTTGCGGTGAGGTTTGCCCAGTCAAAATTCCTATCCCTGAAATGCTGATGCGCTTACGTGAAGAAAGCCAACGCGATGCCAACGAATCGGTTGCGCATCCACTAAAAGGCCAAGGCGCAGCAAGAACAACCAAGGAAACGCTGGCATGGCGTACTTGGCGTGGGGTAATGGGTAAATCCAGAAATTATCGCTTATTTGGCTGGACGGCTAGCCATTTACGCGCACTAACACCGGTACAACAAGCCGGTTGGACACAAAACCACGTGCCAATGAAACCGGCACCGAAGACCCTACACCAATTACTCAAAGAGCGAGAGAAACACTGATCATGACGCATCAATTGCCCGCTGCCTACCAGGCCTTCTATGAGGAAATTTGCACAAAAGTGCCTACAAATCGTCTGTTTACCGATCCAATGTCTACATTGGCTTATGGGACAGATGCAAGCTTCTATCGTCTGATTCCGAAGATTGTGATTCGGGTAGACAATGAAGCGGAGGTTAGTGCAATTATGGCGGCGGCCAATCAGCACAAACTACCGGTTACCTACCGTGCGGCAGGTACGAGTTTGTCTGGTCAAGCAGTGAGTGACTCCATCTTAGTGGTAATGGGTGATGGTTTTGATCAGGGTGAAGTGCTGAATCATGGCGCGCAACTCAAAGTCAAACCAGGCATGATTGGTGCGCAAGCGAATAAATTGCTCGCTCCTTTTGGCAAGAAAATTGGTCCCGATCCTGCATCGATTGGTGCGGCGAAAATTGGCGGGATTGTTGCAAACAACTCTTCTGGAATGTGCTGTGGTACGCACCACAATACCTACCACACACTTCAACACCTACGTGTGATGCTCGCTGATGGCACGATCCTTGATACAAGCGATACGTCATCTGTAGCGAATTTCCGTGTTAGCCACAAAAACCTACTAAACGGCTTAATGCAATTGTCTGGCCGCATTCAGGCAGATGAAGCGTTAAAAGAAAAAGTACGTCACAAGTATCGCCTAAAAAACACCACTGGCTACGGCATTAACGCTTTATTGGACTATACCGATCCAATCGACATGCTAAGCCACCTGATGGTGGGTTCTGAAGGTACATTGGGCTTCATTAGTGAAGTGACTTTCAACACGGTTGCAGATCATCCGCACAAGGCATCTTGCTTGGTATTGTTTGATGAATTAGACAACTGTTGCCGCGCAGTAACGGCACTTCGTGAAAGCGCACCGGTTGAAGCGGTAGAACTGATTGATTCTCGCAGTATTCGTGCCGTGCAGAACAAAAAAGGCCTGCCAGACTTTATGTACCAAACCATTAGCGATCAAGTAGCTTGTCTACTAATCGAGACCCATGGTGCAGATGCTGAAACGCTAAATAAACAAATCGCCCACATTGGTAAAGTATTAGAAGACTTCCACCCTTCTGCTTACAGTGGTTTTTCTACTGACCCTGCTGTTTGCGAAACCTATTGGATTGTGCGTAAAGGCCTATTTCCTGCCGTGGGTGCAACTCGCGCACTGGGTACGACCGTTATTATTGAAGATGTAGCCTTCCCTGTTGATCACCTAGCAGAAGGCGTTCGTGGATTAACCGCCCTGTTCGATGAACACGGCTACCCAGATGCCCTACTCTTCGGTCACGCCTTAGAAGGTAACCTTCACTTCGTCTTTGCACCAGATCTAGAAAGCCCTAGCGAAGTTGCCCGTTACGATGGCTTTATGAAAGCCATTGCTGAATTAGTGGCTGATCGCTTTGGTGGATCACTAAAAGCTGAACACGGTACAGGTAGAAACGTTGCGCCATTTGTGAAACAAGAATGGGGTGATGCTGCTTACGCCATTATGTGCGAAATCAAACACCTGTTTGATCCTGAAAACCTGCTCAACCCTGATGTCATTATTAGTGGTAATGCCTCTGTTCACTTAGAAAACATCAAGCGCTTGCCTGCTGCAGACCCAATTGTCGATAAATGTATTGAATGTGGTTTCTGTGAAGCAGCCTGTCCGTCTAATGGGCTAAGCCTCACCCCACGTCAGCGGATTGTGATGTGGAGACGCATGGAAGACCTTCGCCGTTCAGGCAAGGCAGCAGATGAACTAGCGTATTACCGTCAACACTATCCATATGCGGGTGTAGATAGCTGTGCCGCCACCGGCATGTGTGCCACCCGTTGCCCAGTTGGCATTAATACTGGCGAATTAATGAAGAAGCTAAAGGGTGATAGCAAAAAAACTGGCCGTGCTCGTTTTGCTGCCCGCAATATGCAATGGATGACGCGTGGGACACGCATTGCCATCCGTCTAAGCCACGTCCTAGGCGCTGATAGCATGAACGAAGCCACCAAAGCGCTTCATAAAACCTTTAAAGGTATTCCTATTCTGCCGGCGAGCATGCCAAAGGCGGCACGTCAGATTCAGGCACCTGCTCTACGTGGCAAATCGCCAGTGGTGTACTTCGTGAGCTGTGTTAACCGCACAGTGGCAGAAGGTACAACCGGCCAACAAAGCTTGGCAGAACATACGATTAGCCTCTTACAAAAAGCAGGGTTTGATCCGGTCTTCCCACCACAAATGGACAAACTATGCTGTGGGCAGCCGTTTATCTCTGCCAATGCAAAAGAAGCGGCAGATGAATCGACAACCAGCCTAAATGGTGCGCTATTAGCGGCATCTAAAAATGGTGAGTTACCGGTTTACCTAGATAACAGCCCATGCGCCTACCGCATTATGCAAGCACAGCAAGAAGGCAAATTAGATAGTCGTCTGAAGCTATTTGATGCAGCTACTTTCTTGCGCCAACAAGTGCTGCCAAACGTCAAAGTCAGCAAACAAATTGGTGAACTCGCAGTTCATGTCCCTTGTAGCGCAAGCCGCATGGGTACAGGTTCGCATTTAGTTGCACTCGCTAGTGCCTGCGCACAAAAAATTAATGTGCCAGACATTGCTTGCTGTGGTTTTGCTGGCAACAAAGGATTTGAGTTACCAGAGCTAAACGCAAATGGTCTACGCAAATTGAAAAAACAACTGCCAGATAGCTGTCAGCACGGTGTCTCTATGAGCCGTACTTGTCAGATTGGTCTGACAGAACATAGTGGTATCGAATACGCCAGCATTGAAGCGCTACTCGATGCCTGTACAACAACCGGCAACTAAATAATAAGCCGGAAACACTTCATCTAACTTGAGGAGACACCCAAAAAAGCGATGACCAGCCCATAACACCCAAATCGATCATCACTTGCCTTGTGATGTAAATACGCAAGGCAAAACAAACAAAATGCCGATGAGGCAAACACTAACAAAAACTGAGCTGAATGACCGCACAAAAGATGCAGGCATCAGTTCATGGAGGAACCTCTCATGCCAACATGGACACAAGTCTATGCACCGCTAGGTAGCTTGGGGCTATCTGCATTTGTAGCAGCTGTACCTATTATTTTCTTCTTTCTTGCGTTAGCTGTATTTCGCATGAAAGGCCACATTGCTGGCACGATTACCGTTGTAATCGCGTTAGTCATTGCCATTGCTGCTTACAAAATGCCAGTTGATATAGCATTTGCCGCTGCTGCTTATGGCTTTGCCTACGGCTTATGGCCTATTGCCTGGATTATTATCACCGCTGTTTTCTTGTACAAAATTACCGTGAAAACAGGCCAGTTTGATGTGATCCGCGCATCTGTACTTTCTATTACCGAAGATCAGCGCTTGCAAATGCTGCTAGTTGGCTTCTCTTTCGGTGCGTTCCTAGAAGGTGCTGCAGGTTTCGGCGCGCCAGTAGCGATTACCGCTGCTTTGCTAGTTGGCCTAGGTTTCAACCCGCTATACGCTGCTGGTTTGTGTTTGATTGCAAACACCGCGCCAGTTGCCTTTGGTGCAATGGGTATTCCTATTATTGTTGCAGGTCAGGTAACCGGTATTGATCCATTCCACATTGGTGCGGTTGCTGGTCACCAATTGCCTATCTTGTCTGTGATCGTGCCATTCTGGCTAGTGATGATGATGGATGGCTTTAAAGGCGTGAAAGATACATGGCCAGCAGTATTGGTTGCAGGTGCTTCTTTTGCGATTACACAGTACTTCACATCTAACTACGTTGGCCCAGAGTTACCTGATATTACTTCTGCGCTAGTTAGCTTGGTATGTTTGACTGTGTTCCTAAAATTCTGGCAACCAAAGAACATCTTCACTTTTGCGAAAAAAGAAGGTACGGCAGCGGTTGCAGCAAAAACATCCACAGTGAAATACACTGGCGGTCAAATCTTTAAAGCATGGTCTCCATTCTTGATTCTTACCGTGATGGTAACAATCTGGAGTATCAAGCCATTCAAAGCATTGTTCGCAAAAGGTGGTTCGCTAGAGAACTGGGTAATTAAATTCCATGTTCCACACCTAGACAATCTAGTAATGAAAATGCCTCCGATTGTGACCGAAGCCAAACCATACGAAGCAATTCTGAAGTTTGACTGGTTCAATGCAGTTGGTAGTGCCATTCTGATTTCAGCAATCATCAGTATGATTGTGCTGAAAATGAAACCAGCAGATGGTATCCGTACCTTCAAAGAAACCCTAGTAGAACTAAAACGCCCAATCATCTCTATTGGTATGGTGTTGGCGTTTGCCTTTGTTGCTAACTACTCTGGTATGTCATCAACCCTAGCGTTGGTACTAGCAGCAACTGGTTCTGCATTCCCATTCTTCTCTCCATTCTTGGGATGGTTGGGTGTGTTCTTAACTGGTTCTGATACTTCATCTAATGCGTTGTTCAGCTCACTACAAGCCACTACCGCTCACCAACTTGGTGTATCGGATACCTTGCTTGTAGCAGCAAACACTACTGGTGGTGTGACAGGTAAGATGATTTCTCCACAATCTATCGCTGTGGCTTGCGCGGCGGTTGGCTTGGTAGGTAAAGAATCTGACTTGCTACGTTTCACCTTGAAACACAGTCTAATCTTCTGCTCATTCGTGGGCATTATGACTTACGTCATGGCTTACTACATCTAAGTAGGTCGTGCAAACCGGGCAACACTGGTTGGCATGAATAGGCTGGTTTGGGGGGATCCACCAGCCTTCATATGGCTACCAACCGGTATGTTGTGGGCATTTCCCTCTGGTCGTGAGGCCAGAGGGATTTTTTTATCCCAACGACCCGTTCATTCAAATCGCGTATCTGTATTTTCTTCCGTACTATCTAATAAAAAAGGCGACCTACTTGATCAAGTAGACCGCCCTAGTTTTTGTCGCTGAAATACAAAGTGGAACGTGAAATTACTTCCCGATCATAATTTCAATCAGGTTAGTTTGGCCATTCTTGATAGCGGCCTCAATCGCTGGTGCAATTTCAGATGCCTTAGTAATCTTGCAAGCGGTGACGCCCATGGAAGTGGCTAGGGCTTGGTAATCAACCGCTGGGTTAATAATATCCATCGCGACAAAGTTACCGGTTTGCGCAGAGGTATAGTGAGACTGCCCGCGCATGAAGTTTTTCAGAATGTTGTATTCCAAGTTATTCATCACCACAAACGTGATTGGCAGTTTTTCATGTGCGGCAGTCCAAAGTGCCTGAGGCGAATACATGGCAGCACCATCGCCGACAAAACACACCACTGGTGCCCTACCTCGTCCCAAGCTAAAACCCACTGCCGCAGGCATCGCCCAACCCAGCGCACCACCACGGAAGAAGGAATACTGCCCGGGGCAATCACTATTTAAGCTTTGGCGAAGGGCATGGGTTGTGGCTAATGCTTCATCCACAATCGCAATTTCTGGCCCAATTACTCTGGCGGCTTCGTAGGCGGCCACTAACGGAGAAATCGGCGCGTCATCATACGCAGCCTGTACAGATTCGGCTAATTGCAAGCGCTTTGCTGCCTTTTCTGCTTTGGCGGCCTCTAGCAAGGCTTGATTATTAATTTGATGCTTACGCAATTCTGCATTTAGCAACGGGATTAACACTTGTAGAGAAGCTTTGATATTACCAATAGTAGAAAAACGGGTTTCGTACGTACGGCCAAGATCGGTAGGGTCGGCAGATAATTGGTAAACCAAGCAACCCGCAGGAATCGCAGGGATTTCGCTATATAAAATCGTAATCAGCGATTTTCCACCCAAGCCCAGAATGGCATCGTAATTCTGTAGAATTTCAGAAATTAACTTTGCGTTAGTTGGCATATTGCCACGCCACAAGGCGTGTGCTGTTGGGTACGGAATCCGAGCAGGGAAAGAAGAGCCATACACATGTGCGCCTAGCAATTCTGCTAGTTGAACAACTTCGTCTGATCCATCTGAATCATGAATTTCATCGCCAGCAATAATCGCGATTCTACCCGCAGGGATAATCGCTAGTTCATGTGCCAACTCATCTAAACTACCGGCAATATAATCACGGTTAATTTGAGAGCGGCCATCAGTAGAGACATCTGTCATCTGTTCCATCACATCCATTGGAAGTGATAAGAAGACCGGGCCACGAGGCGCTGCGTTGGCATCATTAAATGCACGGCGTAACAACACCGGCAATTGTGCTGCATTGGTAACTTCTTGTGCCCATTTCACAGATGGGCGAGCAATGCTGACTAAATCATCATAAAGTAGCGGATCAGTTAAGGTATGACGTAAATCTTGCTGACCTGCTGTTACCACCATTGGGGTTTGCGCAACTTTGGCGTTGATCAAATTCCCCATACCATGGCCTAAACCACCGGCAGTGTGGAGGTTCACAAAACCCGGTTTCTTTGCCGCTTGCGCGTAGCCATCGGCCATCGCCACTGCAGAAGCTTCTTGTAGGGCAAACACATACTTCACATCTGGGTGACGTAAGAATGCATCAATCAGAGGAAGTTCGGTTGTGCCTGGATTGCCGAAAATGTACTCCACCCCTTCATTTTCGAGGATTTCTAGCAATACATCGGCGCCACTACGAACGGAAGAAACGGATTTGATACTACTCATAAGAAAACACTCCTTGGTATGGTGTCTTTCACATCCCGTAACAGCTTGTGGCTATCTTGGGTGTTGGATGACGAAAAGATCGTGATAAGTGTCGCGGATTCTATCTGAAGATGAGGAAAGGCGCATCAGTAGAATAAGGTAAGTTACAACCTAATTTTGAAGTGGTTTACCAATATCAATAACATTTCAGAACAATACAAATCCAATATATTTAAAAAAACAATTTTTTAAATATTGAAAAATAAAAAAACCAATCTATATTTAAAATACACATAATTATATTTAGGCATAAAATGAAAAATTTTAAACTATTACTAACTAAAACAATTGCTTTTATAGTATTTTATAATATTTGTTTTTCAGCTCAAGCAGAAAATTATCAAGTAGTTACTGTATGTGCAAAATACGAAAATACAGGTAAGCAATATAAGGTTAATGCACAAGTAATTAAAGGAGAAGAATTAAATCGAAAGACAAATTCTTATAGATATAACTCTTTCTCATTATATGCAGTTATTTTCTGGGGACCCGATCAGGTTACATTAATTGAAATGGATGATCCGTTTCCAATAAATGCCATAGGATCGTCAGGTAAAGATCAGAGAGGGTATAGATGGAACTTATCAACCTCGACAGCATTTTGTTATTAACTACGCCACCTCACACCCTCTCACTGCTTCTAAAATCTTGAACCACGTAATGCGGTCTAGCAATAGGTCGCATGCTTGTACGGCTTCTTCTATCGCTTCGATTCTGCCACTACCGGTCAGAATCAGTGGATGAGATGGGAGTTTTAGCAACCACGCATAGACGAGAGTGGTAAGGCTAACATTCCATTCTTCGGCAATGCCTTTTAAGGTAATCCCTGCTTCGCTTTGTAAAAATACAGGGTTAAATAATCGACCACCACCTAAGGCAGACCAGAGCATGGGCGGGATGGCTAAATCTTGGAGAAGATCGAGCATGCCATCGTCCATTGGGCTTAATTGCAGTGGAGATAATTCAATTTGATTGGTGACCAAGGGGTAACGCTTATGTAAGGCGTTAAATTGTGTGGCCGTGAAATTAGATACCCCAAAGTGCTTCACTTTGCCTTGCGCGGCAAGCTTTGAGAAGATTTCTGCGATTTCATCATAGTGCATTAATGGGTCTGGGCGGTGAATCAGCAGTACATCGATATAGTCCGTTCCCAATACTTTGAGCGAGTTTTCTACCGATGCACGAATATGCGCGGCAGATGTGTCGTAATGTTTTAAGCTGTGGGATGGCTTTTTGTCTGAAATTAATTTGATGCCGCATTTGGTGACAATTTCGATGCTTTCGCGAATAGAGGGAATAAGCTGTAAGCCTTCGCCAAAGAGTGTTTCTACCGCATAGTCACCATAAATATCTGCATGATCAAACGTGGTGACCCCTAGTTCTAAACACTGATTAATTAATTCAGCGCGTTCAGTTGGGGTCATGTTCCATTCGGCCATTCGCCACATGCCTGCCACGATACGGGAGAGAGATAAGCCACCTTCGGCGAGTTGAATTCGACTAGATTGCATCTGTGTCCCCTTTTATTTTTGCAGTGGTTAGACAAGCTATCTTACACCTCTGCTATTTAATAAAGGGATAAAACATCTGATCTTTGGCAAATGTTTAGCACGTTTTAGTGTTAATCAATGTACTTCAGCGTGATCACTTCGCCTTTGGTGAAGGCAGAAAGATCATCAGGATTGGCGATCTCAAACGTTGTATTGGTAATTTCAGTCCCCGTGGTGGGTTGATCTTCGTCTTGATCTAGTGGGTATGGGTTTAGAATATTGATTAACTTCCTTATCCCTGCAAAGTGCTTTTTGGCGAGAACACCATTTACTACAAAATCATCATCCACGATGGTTTCTTTATAGCCATGTTCTGCGGCTTTTTTCAGCGCCAAGCTTCTAGAAGGTGCTTCAAATAGCACAATGTTTTCTTGTACTTGATAAGGGCCATCTGGTTGGTCTAATGGGTGGGTGGCGAGCACGATGCTAGCGGCAAACCAAGTCATCCGAGTACTTTCTCTAAAATAGATGATTCAACTATCTGCAAGCTAGATTCAGCATACGGACAAACCGAATCTAGCGATTTGTTTCAGCAGAAATGCGTTAGTTACTTCCGTCTCCACTACCGTAAGTGGTGGTTTTGGTGACTTCTTTGCCGTTTGCACCGGTGTAAGTCGTTTCTGAACCAGTTTTAGAGTACGATTTTTGACGTTTAAACGTTTTGCCATTTTTGCCGGTAATGACTGCATCCGTTGCGCCTTTGCTGCGGTCTACGTCTCGTGTTGCGACTTCTTGCCCATTAACGGTAGTAGAAGACGATACGTCACCTTGACTACGGTCCACAGATCGGCTCCATGTATTTCCTCTTGAGCCGGTGCTGGTACTGCTACGTTCACGCGCTTCTACGCTACTAGTTGCAAGCACGGCCAATAGCGACATGGCTAATAGACTAGTTTTGGTGATCATCGATAGGGTTTTCATGTGATTACTCCTGTTTATGCGTTTTGGATGATGTCATTAAACATGAAAACAGCATGACAGTGGATGACATCGAATGACAAAATATGACATCACTGTAACAATTGCGTACACCCGCGCCTCCGCGCCCTATACTGCCAACCATGGATACGTTAATGAAACAAATTTCGATCATTGATGATGATGAAGAACTGGTGATGCTACTGACGGAACTACTTAGTCGGGAAGGTTGGCAGGTAAACCATTACCTTCGTTTAGCAGAGGCTGAAAAAGGCTTAGTCAGCCAGCCTGTGCCACTCATTTTGCTCGACGTGATGCTACCGGATGGCAATGGCTTGGATGCTTGTAAGCGATTTCGGCAACGTTGGCCGCAATTAGGGATTGTGATGCTGACCGCAAGGGGTGATCCATTTGATAAGGTGATTGGGCTAGAAGTGGGGGCGGATGATTATTTGGCAAAACCTTTCGAGCCAAGAGAACTGATTGCCCGTATTCGGTCTTATTTTCGGCGCTTAGATACATTTAGCACGCCCAATACAGAATCGCTGATTCAAATTGGCGCGTTGGTAATCCAGCCATTATCTAGAATCGCGACGCTTAATGAGCAGCCACTCTCGCTCACCAGTATCGAATATAAAATTTTATATGCATTTGCCCAACATGCAGGGCAAGTGCTCAGTAGAGAGACCATTAGTCAGCTCACCCAAGCAGATAATTACCGTCCACAAGACAGAACAGTCGATGTGCAAATTGCTAGGTTAAGAAAAAAGCTAATGGAAGTTGACCCATTATTTGACCCGATTGCGACGGTACGTGGTGAGGGATATGTGTTTAGGTTACTTTCTTCGAGTAATACATGAAACGTAAAAGTTTATTTAGGCAACTCATCCTTAGCCACTTATTGCTCAGTGTGTTAATTAGCGTGATTGTTTGGTTTACGTTTGTCTTAGAACGTAACCGAACCGTTAGTGAGTTACTAAGTAACCGTTGGGCAACTAGCCTATTAACTGTTCAAACAAACCCAAAAAACATCCCCAATGATGGGCTGCGTGCCGTCCCTGCACCAGCTAGAAGGCAACCTTTAATTCAGTTTGCACCTAGAAATTGGATCTTGAAAAATACCTTAAAAGAACGTGGATTACACATTGGGAATATCCAAATTAATCCGGATAATTTCGATGAATTATGGATTGAACTCAATACCGAGAAAGATGGTATCAAGTGGTTCGCGATTCATAGCCCGCTACTTGAAAATGCGGTACGGGGTAGAGTAATCCTTGCTGTTTTACTATCGCTCTTAGCGATTGCCGGCATTAGCTGGTGGAAAGTAAAACGGATTATTCAACCACTTCGCCAAATAGAAACCGCCATTAAAGGCCAACAAACGGTTGGCTCACTGCCAAAGTATACGGCGCAAGAAATCTCTCTGATTGCAGAAACCTATAACCAGCTAAAAGCCGCGCAAGAAAAACAATCGGCGGAGCGAAGTCTACTTTTAGCGGGGGTTTCGCATGATCTGCGCAGCCCGTTAGCCAGAATCAAAACGGCGGCGTCCTTACTGCCCGATGATCCCGCCATTTCAACAAAAGCGGCAATGATTTCTAGAAACGTGGATGTGGCAGATCAGCTGATTGGTAGCTTTTTAGAATACGTTCGCGCCGGCGCCGCACCTGTAGATCATACAGTTTGCTTTGCAGATGCATTCAGCACACTTCGAGAAATCTATAAAGATGTTCCGGAAGTAGGTTTTCAAGTGTCTGATGCTTCGGCATTAGACAGACCACTTAAAGCTGCCAACGTCACCTTGCTAGTAAGAGCCATTCAAAATCTTATTGATAATGCCCTACACCATGGCAAACCACCGGTTTCGCTTATTCTCTCGCAAAATAGTGAAGCACTGGTAGTTGAAGTGATTGATACGGGAAAAGGGATTTCGGAGGAGGAATCCGCCACACTCTGGCAAGCATTTGCCAGAGGAGATAGCAGCCGAGGCCGCCCAGGAACAGGCTTAGGTTTAGCCATTGTAAAACAAATTGCAGATCGCTTCGAAGCCCGCATTGAAACAGAAAGGCAAGCCGCTGGCTGGTGTTGCCGGCTGATTATTCCATTTAAGCAGTCAATCTAGTTACTGCTCGTTCGTTTCTGGCTAAGGGCTAGTAAATCAGGGGGGATTTTCCCCTCTTCTTCTTTTAAGCGCTGCATGATGATATTGCTACGAATATCCTGTACGCCTTTAGTTTTGTAGAGTTGGTTAATCACAAACTCTGAGTATTCGTGCAGATTTTTGGCGCGAACGCGCAAAATGTAATTTGCTTCGCCCGTCACCACATAGGCTGCCGTCACTTCCGGCCAATTGCGAATGGCCTCGCTAAAATGCTCGTGCCAGCCCTCTACATCTTGCCGCATTGATACTTGCACAATCGATTCTAGCTCTAGCCCTAATCGAGACGCATCTAGTATCGCCCGATAGCCCGCTATCGCCCCTGCCTCTTCCAATAAACGCACGCGACGTAAACAAGCTGATGGAGAAAGGGCAACCTTCTCTGCTAATAGCTGATTACTCATCCGGCCGTCTTCTTGTAGCAAGGCCAGAATCTTTAGGTCGATGACATCTAATGCATTCATGTGCAGGAAATTCCAAGTTTATGCAAATTCTTGCCAGATTATTTCACAAACAGCCAAAACCTGCCGCAAGTTTCGTCACCTATTTCGCAATAAATTGCATAAGATTAATTAACGCTTTTGCAGAGTTCAACATGAAAAACATCATTGATATTAGCCCGCTGATTCATGCAGGTACCCCCATTTGGCCGGGTGATACCAAGGTATCACTTCAACCAATGTGGCAAATTGGTCCGGGCTGCCCTGTGAACGTAGGGAAAATAGAACTCTCGCCGCATACCGGCGCACATGCAGATGCCCCATATCACTATGATGAAGCCGGGTTAGCGATTGCCGACGTGCCACTAGACTACTATGTAGGCACCTGTCGGGTGATCCATGTGCTGGGCGTGGCGCCAACGGTGTTGCCTAGCCATATCGAGCATGCTTTAGACGATTGCCCGCCAAGAGTGTTGCTCCGCTTATACGTAAATGCCCCGCAAACCGAATGGGATAGCCACTTTCCGGCAATTCACCCAGATACCATTGATTTGCTGGCGGAGAAGCAAGTCCAGTTAATTGGTGTGGATACCGCTTCTTTAGACCCTGAAACCTCTAAAACGATGTCAGCCCATTTACGCGTGAAAGCGCATCGCATGGCGATATTAGAAGGATTAGTACTAGACCAAGTGGCAGAAGGCGATTATGAATTAATCGCCCTTCCCTTAAAGCTAGCCGGATTAGATGCAAGCCCAGTGCGCGCCATTTTGCGCACACTACCGTAATGAATTAACCCGATTGCCCACCACCCAATAAAAACAAACTCCAAAGGAAACCCTGCATGTCGATTACCTTGCAAGACTGCCAAGAAAAAGACCGCCAAGATCCATTAGCTGCCGCAAGAGATCAGTTTGCGTTACCAGAAGGTGTCATTTATCTAGATGGCAACTCATTGGGCGCACAACCCAAAGCTGCCTTAGCGCGTGCAAGCGAAGTTGTCTCTTATGAATGGGGCGTAGGGTTAATTCGCAGCTGGAACACGGCTAGTTGGTTTGATTTGCCACAGCGTTTAGGTAATAAACTCGCGAGGCTGATTGGTGCAGGTGAAGACCAAGTTGTCGTTACCGATACGACATCAATCAACCTTTACAAAGTGCTAGCGGCAGCCCTTCGCCAGCAAGCGGCCAATGCGCCTACCCGTCGGGTGATTGTGTCTGAACGCAGAAACTTCCCGACAGATCTATATATTGCGCAAGGCTTAACCGAGCAATTAATGGCTCATGGCGCGCCTGCTTTTGAATTGCGTTTAATTGATAGCCCAGAAGAGCTGCCAACAGCGTTAACTGATGATGTCTCTGTTGTGATGCTCACGCATGTGAACTACCAAACTGGCTACATGTACAACATGAAAGAAACCACCGCCCTAGTACATGAGCGTGGTGCGTTAACGGTGTGGGACCTTGCCCATTCTGCCGGCGCAGTACCGGTAGATCTAGTCGGCGCAAATGCTGACTATGCCGTGGGATGTACATATAAGTATCTAAATGGTGGTCCAGGCTCACCCGCATTTTTATGGGTAAACCCAGTTCATCAAAATCAATTCTGGCAACCATTATCTGGCTGGTGGGGCCATGCACGCCCATTTGCGATGGAGCCGGGCTATGAACCACAAAAAGGCATTAGTCGTTATTTGTGTGGCACACAGCCGATTACCTCGCTATCGCTGGTGGAATGTGGCTTAAACACCTTTGCAAATACCGATATGCAAGCGATTCGTGCCAAGTCACTCGCTTTAACCAGCCTCTTTATCGAGTTGGTTAAGCAAGAATGTGCTGATCATCCGCTTACCCTCATTACCCCTACGGACGCAAACTACCGTGGCAGCCAAGTAAGCTACGAACATCCAGAAGGGTTTGCGGTCGTTCAGGCATTAATCGATCAAGGTGTGATTCCTGATTATCGTGAACCGCGGAATATGCGCTTTGGCTTTACCCCGCTCTACACCAGTTTTGTTGATGTGTGGGAGTCCGTTCGTATTCTGAAAGATATCTTGGATACCCGTCGTTGGGATCAGCCACAATTTCACCGCCGTGGTGCCGTGACTTAATCTTTAACCACCAGATAAAAATACACAAAGCAATACTTGGAGAACCAGATGACAACCCCTACCCCAACTAACGGACAGTGGCACGGCGCAGAATTAAACTTCAGCAAGGACATGAGTTACGGTGATTATTTGGCCTTAGACCAAATTCTGACTGCGCAGCATCCGTTATCACCAGATCACAACGAAATGCTGTTTATCGTCCAGCATCAAACCAGTGAACTCTGGATGAAACTGATGTTGCATGAATTGCATGCAGCTCGCAGCTGTGTGATGGAAGAGCGCCTGCCAGAAGCCTTTAAAATGCTGGCGCGTGTATCACGCATCATGGAGCAACTCGTCCAGGCCTGGAACGTGCTCGCCACCATGACGCCACCAGAATACACCGCAATGCGTCCATACTTGGGGAAGTCATCTGGTTTTCAGTCTTACCAATATCGGGAAATCGAGTTTATTTTAGGTAACAAAAACCCGGCCATGCTAAAACCGCATGCTCATAGAGATGAATTGCTAATGCGCGTAGAAGCCGCATTAGTCGCGCCATCTTTATACGATGAAGCCATCAAACTATTAGCGAAAAAAGGGTTCTTTATTGAAGAAAGCCGTCTCAATAAAGATTGGGCAGAACCCACGCAATACAATGAATCCGTAGAGGCAGCATGGCTAGCAGTGTACAAAGACCCGCAAGCTAACTGGGAACTCTACCAACTAGCCGAAAAATTTGTAGATATGGAAGATGCTTTCCGTCTATGGCGTTTCCGCCATTTAACCACGGTAGAACGTGTCATTGGCTTTAAACGCGGCACGGGCGGCACAGAAGGCGCTAGTTACCTAAAGAAAATGCTCGATGTGGTGCTATTTCCAGAACTGTGGCGCTTGCGTACCGCGCTGTAATTTCCTAAGCCCTCAGTTAGCAGCACTGCGACACCTCACGCCATGTGAGGTGTTTTGCATTCTAAGGAAGCAATTTAAAGATTTTCTTCTGAAATTTACTACTTACTAAAAAGTAAGTACTTAACATCTTTTAACACGCATGATAGATTCCGCATGACATTTCAATTTATGTCAATTCTCTAATCATTTTGCGTTTTCTATCATGCCTAACATTGCCAAACCACTGCTTCTCATTCTCTGCACTTTGCTATTTATCACTGCCTGTAATCGCAAACCAGATACCGAACTGACGCCAGATGAATTAAGCAAAAAGTACGGAAAAGTGCTGGCCATGCAGTTTCATCTCAATGGGGATGAAATTGACGAGATGGTAAAAAATGGTCGCTCTGAATTTGGCATCAAAAAAACAAGGATGGGCAATTGGCAATTGCAAAGCATGCCCCTAGAAGCAACCGAAGCAGGTCGGGTGCTGCTACATGTTAAAGGGCACGCCAAACAAGATGGTGCTGTTGCACTAAGTTTTTGGACATTTTGGACCGATAACGGAAAAGTAGGTCCAGGCCTTTTTGAGAAAGACCTTAAGGCAGGTGACACGATTGATAAGCTTTTAGTAGGAGAGCAAGTCTATATGACGAGCGCAGGCAGAGTAGCTCCCTCGCTTGATCTACAAAAATTAGAAAATCTTCAATTGGAATCACTAGATGTCTACGTGCTAAAAGGCCGAAATGCAAGCGAACACAATTGGGTGTATTTCTACTTCTTACCTGCTCTGGTGTTTGCTATTTTCGGATTTTGGCTTAAACGTCGAAACTAAGCGATGTGCTTAGCTGGTCCATCCAATCAAAATCCCGCTTAATTTAGCAGGATTTTGATTCAGGGCAACCTACTTATGTTGTTCAAACAACCAATCACGAATACCGGGGATCGAATAGGCGTAAAACCATGTATAGCGATGGTTTCCACCATTAAACGTCGTGAAATTAATCGACTTTCCTTGCTGGCGCATCGCTTCCACCTGAGAGGCAAGATAGTTTACGTCCCCCTCTGCATTCCAATTAGCTTTGGCTATGGTTGCACCATTATTTTTTAGTACAGTCGTAATGGCATCCATTCCCGGTTTGGCTTTGGTGTCCCCCTCTGAAACGACAATCCACATTGGCTTTTTGGCCATGACTGCCGTCAAAGTTGGTTCCCATTGGCAGGCAACCAGATAAGATGCCGCAAATAAATCAGGGTATTTGATGTTCATTGCAATGGACGTCATCCCCCCCATGGATTGCCCCGTATTGTATAGACGGCTTTCATCAATGCTATAGGTTTTGAGCAAGGATTTAAGTAGGTTAACGGCAATATCCATGTCGTCGGTAGTTTTAGATGAGTCCCCCGCAATCACCTTATTAAACTGCGGCGCTAAAACAAAACTTTCATGTTTAGCCTGCTCTTCTGGCGATGCCCAGACCACCGCACCGGTGCCTTGAGTGAGTGTTTCTATGGGGTTATTGCTGACGGCCCCCGCATCATGCATAAACAAAACCAGCGGGTATTTTTTCTTCGGATCGTAATGTTTTGGGATGTACAAATTAAACATCAGCGATTTTCGGTATTGCTCATCGTAAAACACCATTTGCTGAAAATCTTGCGTGTCAGGGCTTTGAGATAGGTTACTAGTTAGCACTTCAGCAGAAGGTGAAATGGTTTGATTATCCCCTACTTTAATTTCACCGGTTTGTAGCACACTAACCGCTAATGGTGCGACTTTGGCTGGTTTATCAGATACTTGTCCAAGTTGAGGTCCACCACCACCAGCCGGAGGCTCACTCTTTGTCGAAGTATTTGCACTAGTAGTTGGCTGAGCTGGGCCGCCACCCATTTCGGCATTTTTATTATCGACCACCGTTTTGAGTTCGATAATGACAAACCGACCTGCTTTGCTTGTCGTACTTACTTCTGGTAATTCGTTAGTATAAATACGCGTCACTTCACGGTTCGGCACTTGATAATCACGAACATCAAGTGACTTTGGATCAACCGTTTTGGCGTACTCTAGAGCAACCGCGCTGACCTTTTGACCATCTCCCATGACTTTCACAATGGCAGTCATATTCATTAATTCGGGATGATTTGGGAATTGAATGGCTGAAACTTTTTCTCTCGCCAATTCGCTACCTAGCTCAGCAGCCTTTTTATACCAGCTAAGCGCTTGATTCACGTCCTTTGTCACGCCAATGCCTTGCTCATAGACATTACCTAAAGCCAAAATGGCTGGCAGTGCAATCTCATCTCCGCGAGCGGCAGATTTTAAATAAAGCGCAACGGCTTGTTGCTCATCTTTTTTAACGCCTTTACCTTTTTCATATAATTGTCCAAGGTAATACTGACTAGAGATATCGCCTTTATCTGCTGCCATTTGGTAGTACTTTGCTGCTTTTGTATAATTAACTGGGACACCCCAGCCATTTTCCTCAATAAGGCCAAGGTACCGCGGGGCCTTCATATCACCGGCGGCACTCGCTTTTTCAAACCACGCTCTCGCGGTTTTTACATCTTTCGCTGTTGCCACACCATTCAAATACATAATGCCCAGATTGGTCATACCTCTTGGGCTATTTACATTGGCAGCCATTTGAAAATAGCTAAATGCGCGTTGTTCGTCTAATTCACCATAACGCGCATGCAAGTACGCCTCGCCCAATCTTGTCAGACCTTCTGGATCTTTATCAGAGGCGGCTTCTAACAATAAATTAAGGGCGGTCGAATCATCCCCTGCTTGATTAGCTGCTTCATACTTCTGCATCGTTGCGCTAAGTGGTGGATGAGTCTCGGCTGCAGACACGATGAAAGGCAACATCGCCATACTTACACTCACCATCCATTTTTTCTTCAGCATACTTTCTCTCTTTAGCAGAAAACGCATTTCATTTTTGAAAATACATTTTCAACGCTTTTTTAATCAGACTATCGAATCATTCGTTGTAGCCTACTGGGCTATTTAATACGGATCAATTCATTCACAGCGTTTTTTACATCTTTCGAGGCATCTTATGGTTGCCTTATAACTTTCTTACGATTTGTTTACAAATGAATGGCTAATACCAACTCAAACTATTTCACTAAAAATAAAAAAAGCCCCATTTAAGAGGCTTATCTAGTGAAAGTCGTATAGGAAAGATCCGCGAATGTTTGTTTACACTAAGCGATCATGAAAATCCGCTTCACCAACTTTCCAATAAGCAGCTACTTTCATATCTGACTTAGGATGATTCTTTTCGTGAATCAGAATATCTCTCGCTTTTTTCATTGCATTCGATTCACCAGCGCACCAGACAAAACCCTCGCCACTTGGCAAGTGAGCGGCTTGTAAAGCATTTATTAACCCAGCGTTATCTGACACAAACTGAATATGGCTATGCTCTTTTGCAATTTCTTCTCTGGATTGCGCATTTTCAATTTTCAACAACACTTTCGTAGGCATACCAGCAGGAAGCTCTTTTAAGCGTCTCTCAATCGCAGGGAAAGACGACTCATCCCCCACTAAGAAATGCCAGTCATAATCCATCGGGATCACCATAGAGCCTTTCGGACCAGCAATAATGGCACTGTCGCCAATTTTTGCACTGGTTGCCCAATCCGATGCTTTGCCCCCGGCATGAACTGCAAACGCAATCACCAGTTCGCCAGCGGCTTTATTCATCAAAATTGGTGTGTAATCTCTTTTAAACTGCTGCCCTGATGCATCTGTAAAAATGAACTTGATATGATCATCAAACGAATCCGATTCGAATGTCGTCAGCGCCTCACCTTTGAAGGTCACGTAGAGTAAGCTAGGTCCCTTCCAATCTAGTGCCGCGACGTTCACATCCCTTAGTACGATTTCACGACGAACACGATTAATCCCTCTTTGTTTTCCTGTGAAGAACATGGTCTTTCCTTTATTAGTTGACTATATCAACATTTTAATCTAATTGTTGATATAGTCAACTAATAGTTTGTAACAAGTTGTATCTAGATTTTTGTCATTACAAAAGAAAGCACACGAACAGGATGTTCTTAGTCCGTCAAATTAGATCTGATTTTAGATAGCAGCTGCTGTAACGTTTGGGATTCTTGCACGGACAACCCTGCAACTGCCTGCATTGACAGCGATTTGCCTAATTGTTTTACTTCTTCGTGAATCTGCTCGCCTTCTGGCGATAAAGAAATCCTCACCACCCGACGATCTTCTGGGTCTGTGGTCGTAAGCACCAAGCCCTTGTCTTTTAGACCGGTGATTAACCTAGCTAACTGTGATTTATCTCTGCCAGAATGTTTGACTAGGTCTTTTTGCGTGGTATTTGGATGATACCAAAAGTAATTTAATGCCTTAAATTCCATGTGGCTTAGTTCGAAAGCTTGGTCTTTTAATAGCGCATACTGTTTAGACCGGTACAAGTGCATGATGGAATGAATATGGTCCATACAGCGCTCACCTAACTCATGCTGCTCTACTTGTTTTTTTTCTTGCGCCATATTCCAAACACCCAAACCCAACATTCAATACGTCCTATTATCGCTCATTTCTACATATCAAATTGAATTATTCAAATATCAGTTGTCGTCTCGTTCTTACTCCATGCGTTAACACTACATAACAAGTTGTAAACGTTTGACTGTTTGGGATGACTACCTGTAGGGCAATACACCAGATAGATAGTCCGTACCTTCGGCCAAAATAGCCTAAAAAATCAGACTAATAGGCAAGCCTCAAACAATATCATTCCAATTGAAAGCAGTTAACAGACGTGACTAAATCTGAATACACCTTGCTCCAGGGCCCTTACCTGCCTGAGCTACTCAAAAATGAAACGCTGCCAGATTTATTTGAAGCGACGGCGAAACGTTTACCAAACAAAACTGCGCTGATTTTTGAAAATGAATCGCTTACTTACGCAGAACTCAATGCAAAAGCAGATATCGTCGCGCATCACCTCATCCAACGCGGAGTGGTTTCTGGTGCCATGGTTGGCTTATGGATGCATCGGGGAATTTCATTATTAGTCGCACAATTAGGCATTGCAAAAGCCGGGGCAGCTTGGTTACCGATGGACGCAGATTTACCCGCCGATCGGGTAGAGATTTGCATTGATGACGCAAAAGCAGTGGGGATTATCACAGACTTTGAATTGCCAGCAGGCACACAAATCCCCGCTTGGTCTTATCAAGCCCTATGTGAAAATAGTCATCCTCCATTATTAAAGCGTTGCGGGCATACACATACCATGCCTGCTTACGTGATTTATACCTCTGGTTCGACAGGTAAACCGAAAGGGATTTGCATCAACCAAGGGAGTATTTCTCACTTTCTCCGCTCCGAAAACCATCAGCTAGGCATTACAGAAGGAGACAAAGTCTATCAGGGCTTTTCTGTTGCTTTTGATATGTCCTTCGAAGAAATTTGGATTAGCTATTTAGTCGGTGCCACGCTGTGGATTGCGCCTAAGTCGCTGATTGCAGATCCTCAAGCACTACCTACTGCGCTACGCGAAAATCAAATCACCGTTTTACACGCAGTCCCTACCCTGCTTGCTTTATTTGCTGAAGATGTACCTAACCTTCGCCTCATTAATTTGGGTGGCGAAATGTGCCCAGAGTCGGTGGTGGAGCGCTGGTGGACGCCAAATCGTCAAATGTTTAATACTTATGGGCCAACTGAGGCGACTGTCTCTGCTAGCTTGGCAAGTTTGGTAAAAGGACAACCTGTCACTATTGGTACACCGTTGCCAAACTATGGCTTATTAGTCATGAATGAACAAGGCGAAGCCTTGCCTGCAGGTCAAACCGGCGAACTCTGTATTTTTGGCCCAGGGGTATCTGATGGCTATCTAGGCAGAGCAGACTTAACGGCTGAAAAGTTTATTCGTAATCCGTATGCGACTAGACCAGATGAAGAAAGACTCTATAAAACCGGGGATTTAGCCATTATTAATGAAGATGGCTCGGTGCAGTGTTTAGGTCGCGCGGATGATCAAATCAAAATCCGTGGATTTCGTGTTGAATTAGGTGAAATTGAAGCCGCACTTTGTGATATTCCGGGCATTGGCACAGCAGCAGTAATTTTAAAAGCCATCAACGGCATGGATCAACTAGTTGCCTTTATCGCATCGGAAGAAGATACGCCACCTAGCATTAGTGAACTCCGGCAGCATTTAAAGCAACGCTTACCTGTCTATATGGTGCCTGCTTTTTATGAGTATCTAGCAGAAGTACCGCGCCTGACTTCTGGAAAAATCGATCGCAAAGTTTTAAAAGCCAAAGAAATTACGCTGAGCGGATTATTATCCGAAGATGAAGACCAGCCACAGAATGAAACTGAACAGGTTATTTTCGACACCCTCAAAAAGCTATTTCCGGGCCATCCTATTCGATTATCAGCTGATTTTTTTGATGATATGGGTGGGCATTCGCTTTTAGCGGCAAGAATGGTGTCAGAGTTACGCGCACATCCTCTTTTTGAAACCATCACCGTTCAAGATATTTACCAATTGCGTAGCATCGGCAAAATTGCAGAAAAAATGCATCTTGTCGCGCTACACAACCAAAAGCAAAGCATCACGACAAAAGCACCTAATCTTTTTAATAGCACGTGGAGAAGGTTACGTTGCGGGGTAGCACAGTTAGTGGCGATTCCGGTACTGGTGGCTTTCCGGATATTAAGTTGGTTAGCCCCCTTTGTGACCTATCACATGCTCACTGGTGATGAAGGTGACAGCATGGTCAATGCGATGCTGATCTCCGTGGGAGTCTTTTTACTAGGCGTCATACTCAGTTTTATTCTTCCTGTATTAGGTGTTCGTGCCTTACAGGGACATCTAAAACCCGGCAAATACCCGCTTTGGGGGATTGGATATTTCAGATGGTGGTTATCAAATCGACTCACCGAAGTTATCCCTGTTCACTTAATTTCTGGTTCATCACTCTACCCCCTTTATCTACGAGCAATGGGCGCAAAAATTGGTGAGCAAGTGGTGATTGGTTCTGTCACGATTCGTGCGCCCAGTCTGCTAACAATAGAAGATAAGGTCAGTATTGGGTCATCGGTCAACCTAGAAAATGCGCATATTGAAAATGGTGAACTAGAGGTTGGCACGATTCACCTAGCCGAATCGTCCTATATTGGCTCTTACGCGGTTTTGAGTACGAATACCAAGTTAGAAACGCTTTGCCATGTAGAAGGCTTATCTGCCGTGCCATCTGGGGAAACATTACAAGCCAAACAGCGCTATCAAGGCGCACCTGCAAAATTGGTAGGCGCAGTAGATATGTCGACCTATCCTAAACGACCATTAGCGCAGCAAAAAGACCATCTACTAAGACACCTTTTCTACATTTTAGGTGCGCTACTAATGGCAGTCGTCTTTTTTATTCCTATTTTCCCAACCTTTGTGTTGGTCGATTGGATTGACTTTCAGTGGTTACATATTCAAGAGCAACTAAGCTCACCAATTTGGGTGGGAATTATCTACTTTTTAGTGTCTATTCCTGCTTGTTTGCTGCTGGTGGTGATTACCGCCTTGGTTTCATCGGCGATTCGCTGGACAGTGCTTCCGAGATTATCCCCCTCTAGCTGGCCGGTGCATGGCTCGCTTTATTACCGCAAATGGTTAACTAACCAGATTCAAGAGGCAAGTCTATTTGTGTTGCATGGTATTTATGCCACGCTGTATGCGCCGACTTGGTATCGTCTACTTGGCGCGAAAATTGGCAAAGGAACAGAGGTTTCTACAGCCATGGGCGTTGTGCCAGATATGCTTACACTGGGCAAAGATGCCTTCATTGCTGATGCAGTAATGCTGGGTGATGATGAAATTAATGCGGGCTGGATGAGCATCAATCACACGGTAGTTGGGGATAGAACGTTTGTAGGTAATGGTGCATATATCCCTGATGGAACGGTATTGCCCCCTGAAGTATTAATTGGTGTGCAATCTACCATTCCAAATCAACAAGCTATTCGTCCTGGGGATACTTGGATGGGCTCTCCTTCTCTACGGTTACCGGCAAGAGAGTCACTATTTGGTTTTTCAGATGAACTAACCTTCTCCCCTTCTTGGAAACGTCGTGTGGGTAGGGGCATTATCGAAGCAGCAAGGATTGTGCTTCCGCAAGCCTTAACGATCTGTGCCGGATATCTGATCGTGTTAGATCTTCTTCCGATTGTAGAAGAAGAAGCGTGGGTAAAACTATGTACGCATTTGGCGATAGATGGTGCGTTATATGGGGCGTTGTGCTTTGTCATTATTTGGGTATTGAAGTGGCTATTTATTGGTCGCTACGAACCCAAAGCAGCACCAATGTGGACCATGTTTGTCTGGACCAGTGAAGCTGTCACTAACTTGTACGAATCGATTGCCGTACCGAATTTTGTGAACTTCCTTCGGGGCACGCCATTTTTGCCTTGGGCATTAAGATTAATGGGCGCGAAAATTGGAAAAGGGACCTATCTAGACACAACGGACATCACTGAATTTGATTGTGCATATATTGGCGATAACGTTGAAATGAATGCTTTAACCGGCCCGCAAACGCATTTATTTGAAGACCGTATTATGAAAATTGGCAACGTGCATATTGGTAAGGGGACAACCGTGCACCCTAGAGGTACCATCTTGTACGATGCAAAAGTGGGTAATGATGTTGTTTTAGGCCCATTAAGCTTAGTAATGAAAGGGGAAACCTTACCAGCCAATAGTCGCTGGATGGGAACACCAACCTCACCTTGGTTACCTCGCACCGAAAAATAGGCTAATTGATCTAAGTAGGTGGTCTAAAGATGTCGCATTATTCTCTTTAGACCACAATCCCTTCCCCTGCCGTTTTATCTACCTTCCGTAACAAGACTAGCGCGAAAACACCTAGTAAAGAAAGTGCAACTAATGCCATTTGGTAGGCAAATAAGTGGCCACCATTAGGGTGTGCAAAAACAGATAATTTTAATACCAGCGCAGTAAATGCTACCCCTACCCCATTCGATAATCGAAGCAGCATATTGAGTAAGGTGTTCGCATCCGTCATGTGGTGATCATCTACGTCGGAAAAAGCCAAGGTACTTAACACGGTATAGCCAACCGATCGTGAAATACCATAGCCAAATAAAATCAGCACAATGACCGCCATTGAAGCATTTACACCAATCCATGCCATTAACTGATAAATGCCAATGCTGACGGCCACCCCACCAAGTAGTAAGGGGCGAAAACCAAACTTTCTGACTAGCACACGGATGAGAGATTTCATTAACAAGTTTCCGCCAAACATGACTAGCATCAGTAAGCCAGACTGGAATGGCGAAATCCCCATCCCTAATTGCAAGATCAGTGGAAATAAAAATGGCGCAGCGTTTAGCGAGATTCTAAATAATGTCCCGCCCGTTACCACTAAGCGATAGGTTGGATGCTGTAGAATTTGCCAATTAATGATGGCATGCGTTTTGTTCTGACAATGCCGAATAAACGCCCACAAAAACCAAGCGGTTAGCAAGACAGAAGCAATTGCTGTCGGCCAATGCGATAACTCAGCAATTGCATCTAAACTATAAATTAGCCCTACATTAAATCCACAGGAAAGCAAAAATCCGGAGAGATCAAACCCCTTTTCATGTGGTGTGTGGGTATCTGGGAAAAATCGAAAGATTAAACAAATAAAGACAATACCAAGCGGAATATTGAGATAAAAAATCCACTCCCAATGGATATATTGCACAATCAAGCCGCCTAAAGGCGGGCCAATGACCGGTGCAACTAAACCAGGCCAAGTAATCATGGCGGTTGCCCGCAATAATTGTTCTTTTGGAGTGTTTTTTAATACCGCCAACCGCCCAACAGGCACCATCAATGCGCCAGCCGCACCTTGCAGTCCGCGAAAAATCGCAAACCACGTTAATGAAGGTGCCATCGCACAACAGGCAGAAGCGAGCGTAAATAAACCAATAGAAGTAAAAAAGACACGTCTAGTGCCAAAGCGATCTGCAATCCAGCCACTCGCAGGAATCAATAAAGTAAGCACCACCAGATAAGCCGTAATACCAATATTCATATCAAACGCAGTGACATGAAAAGCTTTTGCCATGGCGGGAATCGCCGTCACCAGTACGGTGGCGTCTAGGTTTTCCATAAAAAAAGCACCCGCTACCAGATACATAATCATGTTCTGGTGCGGGTTAGATCGGGTAACTACAGGTTCACTCATTTAATCAATGTATCTTAGACCTTGTTTAGCAAGTGGTTCGCGCATTTTATAAAGGTCAAGCCCCAGTGTGCCACTCGCTAAGATTGCTCGTTTTTCAGTTTCTAGGTTTTCACGCTTTTCCGCCGCTTGGGCAACTTCCATGGCCTTAGCGGCAGGTACCACAACTACCCCATCTGCGTCACCAATCACCACATCACCCGGGTTGACCACAGCGCCAGCACAAACCACAGGGATATTCACTGAACCCAAGGTTGCCTTTACAGTACCCTTCGCATTCACGGCTTTGCTAAAGACGGGGAAATTCATTTTCTCCAACTCGTCTACATCGCGCACACCGCCATCAATTACTAAACCAACCGCACCTCGAGATTGAAAGCTGGTTGCTAGCAAATCGCCAAAAAAGCCATCGGTATTATCGGTTGTACACGCGGCAATCGCTACATCGCCCGGTTGCAACTGTTCTGCAGCAACGTGCATCATCCAGTTATCTCCCGGCTGCAACAAAATAGTCACTGCTGTACCACAAAATTTGGCGCCATTGTACACAGGACGCATATAAGACTTCATCAGTCCAACACGACCCATTGCCTCATGAATTGTCGCCACACCAAATCGAGACAAAGCAGCCACGGCTTCTTTATCTGCCCGTTCAATTTGGCGGTAGACCACGCCTAGCTCGTTAAATGCACTCATGATGATTCCTTATCTACCTTGTGATTTCAGTTTTTTATCTAACAATGGGTACACACGTCGTGCATTCCCCTCGTAGACCATTGCCTTGTCTTCTGCAGATAAGTTAGAAGCCTCGATATAGCGCTTGGTATCGTCATAGTAATGACCTGTTTCAGGGTCAATACCTCGAACCGCACCAATCATCTCGGAAGCAAATAGCACGTTCTTCACCGGAATCACATGGGTCAGCAGGTCAATACCTGGTTGGTGATACACGCAGGTATCAAAGTAAATGTTTTCCAACAGGTGTTTATCCAGCGTTGGCAATTTCATTTCTTGCGCCAAACCACGGAAACGGCCCCAGTGGTAAGGCACCGCGCCACCACCATGTGGAATCACAAACTTTAATGTCGGGAAATCTTCAAACAAACGGGAAGTCAAACACTGCATAAATGCGGTGGTATCAGCATTCAGGTAGTGCGCGCCCGTTGTATGGAAGGCGCAATTACAACTGGTAGATACATGAATCATGGCGGGAATATCGTACTCCACCATTTTTTCATACACGGGATACCAATGTTTGTCAGACAGTGGCGGGCTATTCCAGTGGCCACCAGATGGATCTGGATTTAAGTTAATCGCCACAAAACCATAGTCTTTAATACACTTGTCTAGTTCTGGAATAACACTTGCTGGATCTACTCCCGGGCTTTGCGGCAGCATGGCAGCACCAATAAAGTTCTCTGGGAATAATTCCGCCACCCGGTAGCAAAGCTCATTACAAATCGCAGACCAAGTCGAGCTAACTTGAAAATCACCAATGTGATGCGCCATAAAGCTCGCACGCGGGCTAAATACAGTCAGATCTGCACCGCGCTCCTTCATTAAACGAAGCTGGTTTGTTTCAATACTTTCGCGAAGCTCATCATCACTAATTTTTAGTTCAGAAGCTTTTGGGCCTAATTCTGGCGTCGCTAAGTTATCAACTTGCTTCTTACGCCACTCTTCTAGTGCTTTTGGTGCGGTCGTATAGTGACCATGGATATCAATAATCATCTTTACTTCCCTTTGTTCCAGTCTGTTTTACCTTCGTCTTTTCCGGCCACGGAATACAACGCATTCGGGGCTTGTCTAGTAGCTTGGAAAGCCTCTAAAGACATCCCCTTCATCGCCGCGTAGATATGTAAGTTAGAAACACCAACAACTGCCCCCAACTTTTCTAAGCCAAAGAAAATTGCGCCATAGCGAATTAGTGCATCCCAATCTCGTCTGCGCAGCATGTCTTTCTCTTCTTCCGTTAAGCCATGCTGCTCAAATGAGGCTTCCGGATCGGCCAAGAACATCTCGCGATGCGCCGGAACAATCATGTTGCGAAGGTATTTATTGAGTCGGTATGTTTTATGGCTTTGCGCCAGCGTAAATGGATGCGTACCTTCTAAATCTCCCACCCCAGCAAGCTCTCGTTCCATCTTGTAATTGAGATCTTGGGTGCGGTTTTTCGGTAATGGCACTGCGAGGTTTTCGTAGATTGCCGTGGCAATCCCGGTCATCGAAGGTAAATAATATTGCTGATGAATCTTCTTCACTTGAGAGGATAAAGCGCCACGCATAATCAACCACATGATGATTTCCGCGCCTTCCATCCCACCCAACTCAGCGTAGTCCGCCAATGTCAGACGGGTCAGTGCTTCCGGGTCATTTTCAAATAGTGATAAGAAATCCAAATCCCATTTTGTGTTATTGAATCCGGCACGCGCTCCATGTACCTGATGAGATAAGCCCCCGGTAGCTACAATCGCCACCGACATATCTTCTGGAAAGCTCTCAATCGCATCACGTAGTGCACGGCCAAGTTTTAAGCAGCGCGCAGCACTAGGTACAGGGAACTGCAACACCCCAACGGCCAACGGCACAATCGGAAAATCCCAATCAGTATTGCCATTATTGATCATCGATAATGGGGACAAGCAGCCATGATCAAGTGCTTTATCTCTGAAAAAAGACATATCAAATTCGGCAGCCATCAAACTCGCGCCAATATGTCTTGCTAATGCGTCATGCCCTTTCACTGGCGGCAAATCTCTCGCCCCGCCACCTTCATCTGCTACTGGGTAAGTGTTATCGACCCCCAAGGTAAACGCAGAATAGTGATCAAAGAAAAAAGAGGTGACATGGTCGTTATAAATAACAAACAAAGCATCTGGTTTTTTCTCATCTAGCCACTGACGGATGGGCTGAAATGCTTCAAAAATTGGTGCCCATACTGGGTCATTTTGTTTTTGTTTATCTACCGCAAAACCAATCGTTGGAGTATGAGAGCATGCAATGCCACCAATGATTCGAGCCATGACGTTTCCTTTTGAATTGCTAGCAGCAACTAATAAGTGAAGACTTAAAAGCTAGCTGTTGATTTTTTATTATTAATGTAAATTGCTAAACCTGCGCAGGTTGCGGGTACAGCCAGTGCGACGAAGATCATTTGGAAATCCCATCCAAAGCTCAGTAACACACCACCAATTGAAGAACCTAAAATACTGCCTAAACGACCAATCCCCAGCATCCAGCTCACACCTGTTGCACGTGCCATGGTTGGATAGCAACCTGGTGCATACGCATTCAATCCCGTTTGCGCACCACTTAAGCAGAAACCTGCTAACAGAATCACCGGTATCATAATTGGAGAATTCAGACCGGCTGCGCCTAGCATGATCAACGACACACCACCTAGCACATAACTGGTGCTGATCACTTTGTTAGGGCGGAATTTATCCATTGCCAAGCCAACTAACACACCACCTAAAGTACCGCCCAATTGGAACATCGCGGTCAGTGTAGAAGCACGTTCGATAGATAGACCAGAGTCTTTCATAATGGTTGGCAACCAACCAGTAGACAGATAAATCACCAACAAACCCATGAAATAGGTTACCCATAGGCAAATGGTGCGGAAGGCATAACCGCTAGCAAATAGCACAGTAATTGGTTGTTTTGCCACGACTTTTTCATTTGAAACAAAGCTTGTCCAGTTTGAAAAGTCTGCTTGGCATACTTTGGTTAGTACTTCTCTAATACGATCTACAGCAGCACCTTTGACCACTAGGTATCTTGCAGACTCTGGAAGCGAGAACAACATAACAGGTACAAGAATCAGCGGTAAAACACCACCAAAAACCAGTACACTTTCCCAGTTATGGCGAGGTACTAAATAAGCAGCTACAAAACCGATCATTGCAGAGCCTAAATTGAACCCTGTAAACATGGTAGCAATTAGAAATGAACGCCGTTTTTCTGGCACATATTCAGATAGCAAGGTCGTTGCATTCGGCATTGCCGCGCCTAATGCTAGCCCAGTAATAAAGCGAAGAATCGCCATTTGATGCGGGTTTTGTGCGTACGCCGTCGCCAACGTTGCAATACCAAATCCTAGAACAGCCAAAATTAAGACTTTGCGGCGCCCAATCCAATCAGAAGAAGAACCAGCAAAAATTGCACCTACAGCTAAGCCTAACGGGGCCGCGCCCATTACTACACCAAAAGCAGTTTTTGAAATGTGCCATGCTGCTGTAATGCTCGGGGCAATAAAGCCCATAATCGCAACATCCATACCATCCACTGCCACAATCAAGAAGCAGAGAACCACAAGCCACCATTGATATTTGGACATTTTTTGTCCATTGATGTACTCACGCACATCTAATGCATTTTGTTGCATATTATTGTCTCCTCAAGTTGCAACATTAAAAGTGGGCAAAGAAAAAGTCAGTACTTCGGATGTAAAAATCCGTATTAGTCGTTTTTGGGTATCAGTACTGAACCAGTAAATAGCGGTCGCGCCGTTCTGATTAACGCCACCTGCATCGGCTGATTAGGTTGATCGATGATTCTGATCGTGAATTCACCGGTCGGATGTTCAATGGAATAAACCCCATTTCCATCGGACGAATTAGATTGAAGAAACTCTGCACAAATAGTCCCTTCATGATGGCAAGCGGTAGCAACTGAGGCTGCGCCCAAAACACCAATGGCGTCATGGCATTTTTTAGGGATAAATGTCCTCGTCGAAATCACACCACCCTCTTTTGCGGCAGCGATTAAGGTCATTTTGGGGACGACTTTATTTGTTACATCGCCCAAGTTCATTTTGGCGCCTGCTTGCAATCGGATAGATTCAATCCGAGACTTTAGTAAAGCATTGGCATCTAGCTCTGCAGGCGTTTCATAGCCACTAACGCCTAAGTCTGCCGCTTTCATCACCACTACAGGCATGCCGTTGTCGATGCAGGTAACCCCAACGCCATCAAACTCATCTAAGTGATTACCAGTAGGATATAAACTCCCGCATGAAGAGCCTGCCACATCGGAAAAAACCAATTCCACCGCAGCACCCGTACCTGGCACACCACTAATCGCGGTAACACCTAAATAATTCACTCTCTGTTGCGCGGTATTTACTTTTGCTACACAAAAGCTTTTGGTATTCACCATATAAATGCGAACAGCAGTTTCTTCCCCCGCGATGTCAACTAAACCTGCTTCTATCGCAAATGGTGCAACCGCTGAAAGAATATTGCCGCAGGTAGGTGAATAATCGATGCGATGTTCCCCAAGCACAACTTGGCCAAATAGGTAGTCCACATCGGCTTCGGGCTGTACAGATGAAGAAATAATGGCGATTTTTGTAGTGAGCGGTTGTCCGCCGCCAATCCCATCACGCTGCAGCGCATCCGTACCCATTGCAGCAAGTAATAACTGATCTCTTTGCGCAGGATCTGTCGGTAAATCAGATGCATGAAAAAAAGCAGCTTTCGATGTGCCACCGCGCATCCATGTACATCTCACTGCGTATAAGTCATTGCCGACTGTTTTCATGTCATCCCCTCTTTGTGTTTTGTGAATACTAATTCTTAAAACTCCCCTCCGTGTTATAACTTCGTGCCCTATCATTCTAATTTTGTGAACATATAGTTATGAGAATTTACAAATTCATTTAAAATCAAACATATAAAGTCACAATCAATTTAATTAATGTGCTAACAATTTCAAAGGAACAGAAATTGGATGATGAAATTCTCAGAAATATTCCTGCTTTCATGGCGGTTGCCGAACAAAAAGGTGTATCTAGGGCATCAGAATTTCTATTTAAAGCACCTTCAGCCTTAACGAGATCCATCGCCTTACTCGAAGAGACATTAGGTTTCACCCTATTTGATCGACTACCGCACGGCATGCTAATGAACCACTTTGGCGAAGCCGTGCAGGAACGAAGTCGCCGAATATTGATGGAGCTAAAAATTGCTTGTGAAGAATTGGGGCCAATTTGCCGTCCCGCAAAAGAAGAAAAACACCTTAGTGCTTTTTTATTAGCGGGCAGAAAACTGCAAGTATTTGCGAGTATTGCGGAACATCAATCACTATCAGAAGCAGGAAAGCAACTAGCGCTCAGCCGTTCTGGTGTTTCGATGTCATTAAGCAGAATGGAAGAATATTTGGGGATTCATTTATTCGAAAGAATGGCGCATGGGCTGATTCCCAATACGGCCGGAGAAAAACTCCTCATCCGCGCCAAACGCATTAGCGCAGAAATTCGCCATTTAAAGACTGAATTATCCGCATTAGCAGGTGCGCTAAAAGGCACCGTGATTATTGGCGCCCTTCCCCTGTGCCGGACCAGGATTTTGCCAAAAGCAATTAGTCAGTTGCTCATTACCCATCCTGATATTCAAGTGAAGACCTTAGAAAGCCCATACGATGAACTAGCGAAAGGTTTAAAGTCTGGCGATATCGACTTCATTATTGGTGCCGTACGCGGAAAGGCTGAACAAAGTGAATTTCAGATAGAGCACTTATTTATGGATCAGGTTTCTATTTTTTGCCGAGCCAATCATCCCCTCACGCAGAAAAATCAAATAGATCTAGCCACTTTGTCTAACCAGCAGTGGATTTTACCAAGACAAGATTCACCTGCTAGGCAAGTACTAACTAAAGCATTTCTGCAAAAAGGGTTAACACCGCCTCAACCCGCAATTGAGTCTGGCGATTTAGCGATTTTAAGATACCTATTAGCAAGTACCGATTTAATCACCGCTATTTCCCCCTTCCAGCTTTTTTATGAAATCAAAGACCAGTTAGTAGAAGCATTGCCGATAGATCTAGACAATACGCAGCGTTCTATCGGGATTACCTCCAGAAAACAATCACTCCCCTCACCCGCAGTGCTTGAAATGATGAATGAGGTAAAACGTGTCATTAGAGACGAAGTTCATCGTTCCATCTAACGGTACGCTAGTTAATTAATCAGATTCAGAACAAGCATCAATTGTTCGATTTTTTCTGATAAATTATAAAAATAATACTGTTTTTATTTACAAAAAAATTCGTCTAGTATTCGTTTCATGACTTTAATGTCTTTTGAAGGAGACGAATCATGAAATTTTTATCCATGTTAGCAATCGTGCTGACACTGGGTTTTGCCTTTGTCAGCCAAGATGCAGAAGCAAAGCGTCTAGGAAGTGGTCGTTCTTCGGGTATGCAACGCAATATCGATGCGCCATCTAAACCGATGCAAAGTCCCATGGCAAATAATGCAGCAAGACCAGGTGCAGCCGCTGCCGCACAACCTCAAAAGCGATCTTGGCTTGGTCCCATCGCAGGTTTGGCAGCCGGTCTCGGTTTGGCAGCGTTGGCTTCACACTTTGGCTTTGGTGAAGAAATGGCTTCAATCATGATGATGGTCTTAATTGGCTTTGCGATCATGATGGTAATTGGTTTCTTCATGCGAAGAAAAGCAGCCTCTCAACAACCGGCAATGGCTGGTATGGGTGGTAACTATGCTCAAAACCAATACCGCAACCAACAAGCGACATTTGATCAATCTGCTCAACCATACGGTTCTACTGCATCAAATAGCTTTACCCCATCAGTACCAGCAGGATTTGATACAGATGGATTTGTGCGTAGCGCGAAGGTGCACTTTATCCGCCTACAAGCAGCAAATGATGCTGGTAATTTAGATGATATTCGTGAGTTCACGACGCCTGAAATGTTTGCCGAAATCAAAATGGATATTGCAGACCGTAAAGGTGCAGCACAAACAACAGATGTGCTGAATATTGAAGCGGAAATCTTGGAAGTGATCCAAGAAAATAACCGCCAAGTGGCCAGCGTGCGCTTTACCGGCCTAGTCCGCGAAGATAAAAATGCTGCTGCAGATCCAATTGATGAAGTATGGCACTTGGTTCGCGCTTCAAATGGAAACTCTGGTTGGTTGTTGGCTGGTATTCAACAAACTAACTAATCGAAACTCCTTACTAGCTGCTTCGCGTCAGGTCTTCCCGTCCTGACGTTTTTAAAGCCCCAGTTATTTAATTAGCTGGGGCTATTTTCTTTTAGGTCACCGCATTTAAGTGGCTTGTCATCGCCAATACACAAGGGTGGCGAATCTTCCGCTCTACAGACAAAGCAAAATACGTTAAGTTAAAATTCGTTCGTCCCAATAAACGCATACTAGGCATCTGCAAATACTCTTTCTCCATGACGCTATGAATTGGAAATACCCCACCGCCCTCTTGACCGAAGGCATTCATTAACGCGGTATCATCGAATACACCAATAATGTTGGGGCGAATATGCTGTTGATCAAACCATTCACGAAGTTTTCTACCTAGTGTCGCGTGTTCGCTCGGCATGAATATAGGTAGATCCCCAAGAATATTTGGGAAATGTACCTCTTTACCCGCCAGCATCTTTTCATGGGCAATAAAACTGATGCCGGACTCAATAAGGGGATGGCTATAAGCATTCACCTCAACTCTAGCCGGCAAGGGCTCATCTGAGATAACCAAATCTAATTTATGGGTAGCCAAATCAGTCAGTAAGGTAGTGAGCGGCCCTTCTCGACAAACTAATCTGACCGAATCACCAATCGCCATTGCTGGCTTTAATAACTGATAAACCAAGTTTTTAGGCACAATATCCGCTACGCCTACGCGAAAATCAGTCACTTGGTCTTTCGGATAATGCTTTAACACCTGTTCTAGTTCTGCGCCCAGCGCAAACAATTCATCTGCGTATTGCATCGCAAGACGGCCAGCATCTGTCAACACCATCGAACGACCTTCTCGCTCAAATAGTGCAATACCTAAGGAATCTTCTAATAGTTTGATTTGACCACTGAGGGTTTGCGGCGTCATATGGATCGCTTCTGCCGCACGGATCACCCCTCCATGATGCGCAACTTTCCAAAAATAAAATAAATGCTTCAGGTTCACAGCATGCCCGACTATTTAATTGGTTGATGAATACATCTTACCGATTGCTAAACATCACGCAAAGAAAAACCCCTATATATTGCTATATAGGGGTTTACGTGACCTACTTAAAAAGGATTAATCGGTATTCAATTTACCTTTGTTCAGCAGGTCTTGAATGATAGCGGTATCTGTTAATGTGCTTCCACTAGTTAAATCAACACCCGATAACACAATCTTCTGGTCATCCGCAGTTGCGTTAAATCCTGAAGCAAATCCACCACTACTGCTCACATGAATAATCGTGTCAGAACCTGATTTCTCGAAGTGTAGGTAGCTTGTTAAGTTACCTGTACCTGTTGTGTGGTTCTCACCTTGCAGTAGGTCTTTAAGATCGAGAATATCTCCCCCAAGTGCTTTACTTGCTGTATCAAAATCAGTAATGGTATCCACGGTAGCAGAACCGACAGATCCTTTATCAGATAAATGCCATACAAAGGTATCGGAACCGAGTCCGCCTGTCAGCGTATCCTTGCCACCACCGCCAATCAACGTATCGGAACCTGCCCCACCAGAAAGGATGTCATTCCCATTTCCACCATCTATATAGTCTTTTCCATCTGTTCCAGTGACTTTTTCGGCAGTATCTGTGCCTGTATAAGTAGCACCCGTACGAATTGCATACACGCCATTGGTAGAAGTCTCAACAATATCCTGATTGGCAGCCAAAGTCGGTACATCACTTGGAGAGAACAGCGCATACTGATCGGTACCAATCACGGTATAGGCAGTATCTGCTGAACCAGTTGGTTTGATTTCGACACGTAAAGAAGCGTGACCACCTTGATCCCAATAGAGTAATTCTAATGGCAGCAATCCTTCAGAAATCGTTTTGCCGGAAAAGACCGTGACAGCAGTAGATTGAATGTAATCCACCTCAGCAACGTTTTGACCACCAATCAACAAGCGATAACCATCATCCGCTGTGATACGAATATCATAAGATCCGCTAGTTGGAATGTAGATATAACCCACCATGCGAATAATGGCATCGGTGGTATCACCCAAGCCACTTGTCGCAGCAAGACTGTCCACATTACCACTGCTAACCTTCAGGAAGGTGTACAAGTTATTTGTATTTCCACCTGAAGAAGCGGTGATAGTACCACTTTCAACTCTGCCATTTTGGCCAAGATCATTACTAAATAGTGGTGTGTTAGAACCACTATTTAAACCAAACTCTAGCTTATTCGTACTAAATGTAGCATCCGATGCAGAAGCGGGTGCAATAATCGCATTGTTAATCAAGTTTGTATTGCCAGCGCGACCTTCGATAATAGCTTCAACATCAGCTAGGCGATCGACGTTATTTGCAGTGCCAGCATCTGCGCTTCCATCATCTGAATGCAAACGCACAGTCGATGTCGACGAAGCATACTTAGGATCAGAGGCAGTGCCATCACGTGTTTCGTTATAACCGTAATATTCACCACTCAGCCCCATATTCACGCCTGTTATCGTACTGCTAGTACTGACAAGAGTAACTTCGGTTGGTGGTGTGACGTTAATAGACAATGTTGAACTTGCACTATCTCCATCGTTATCTACTAGTGAATAACTAATTGCCTCAGTAAAGTTTGCGGTTGTAGAAACTGGCGGCGTATACGTATAAGCACCGGTATCCATATCGACAATAAACTTACCACCATTACTTGTTGAAGTTACTTTACCACCGGCAAGCGTACCAATTGTCCAAACATGGGTAGCAGAATCATATGTACCACGAACGGTGCCCGTTGATGTTCCATCGTAGTTGTAGGTTGTGCCATCAATAACAATGCTCACCATGCGGCCGCCATCAGCACCAATAGAAGCCCCATCACCAAGTGTACCTGAACTAGTTAGTGAGCCTGAGGTTGCAGTCAAGATTGAATCACGCAAAATTGGTGGCAACTGACTAATATCGGCAACAACAACTGATGAGGTATTAGTTGAAGTCGCACCATTATAGGCAATAGGATTCATATTAGCCTGTGATGCACCTGTTCCCATCCCATAAGCAAAAGAGTTGATGCTGTTAGCAATCAAAAAGGATTGCCAAATTGCCTCTTCACCCGCTTGAATACCATCTGCGCTAGTCAACGGGCCAGAACTACCGTCCCAGTCGGTGTTCCCATTTGGCGAACCATCAGTAAGGAAGTATGAAACATTGTTTGCACCTGCAATTTTGCCAGCATCTGTGAATGCTGATTGAGCTGCAATCAATGCTGCATCGTAGTTAGTTGTACCATTAGCGGTCAGTCCATTCACTATTTCTTTAGCTCTAGCAACAGTTACCCATGTCGCATCTTGTTCCGCTGCGGAGGTTGAGAAGGTTACAATCCGAACCATCACATCCCCTAGATTATCGTATTGATTCAATAACTCAGTGATTGAATCTTTCATAATCTGCAGACGAGTACCTGCCATTGACCCAGACACATCCAGAATCAACATAATATTAGTATTCTGAACAGGTAGAGAAACAGTATTGCTTGATGCAACTGCATATGGCGAGTCATCTTCGACATTCACAGTCAATGTACCTGTAGATGACAAAGAACCATCACTTGCGGTCACACCAACACTAAATGAGGAAATGTTCTCACCATTGCCTGTTGTATGATCAATTGCTTTTGACATCGTTACGGTATAACTACCACTACTACTTACTGCTACACGCATTACTTCTACACCGTTAGCCGAACCGACTAGCGTACCAGTTCCTACGCCGGACCAGGTCAGAGCCACTCCACCAGAGGTAATGGTCTGAGTTGGCGCAGCCAAGCTAATGGTAACGGTACTATCGACATCGATAATCGACATCGTCCCTGAGGCGGTCGCCGAATTTGTGGCATCTGTTGGGTTGCCCGTTGTATCTGGGTTTCCACCTGCCAAACCTTCTTCAGAAACCGTTGCAGACGTGCTAGTTACTACTGGCGCGTCATTAACTGGATTCACTGCAATAGAGACCGTATCTACATCAGTCAACGTACCACCTGAACCCGTATTACCATTGTCACTGGTGGTCATGGTTAAGGTGGCTGTACCGTTGAAATCTTTTGTCGGTACATAGGTAACATTCGCTGCCAACGTCGCATTGATTTGAGCTACTGTGCCGGTCAATGTCACGGTGCCTGTACCCGTGCCACTGATAGACGCACTACCACCGCTTACCGTCAGCGTGCCGTTTGTAACGGCTAAGGTCACGGTCATGCTGCCA